>JALHET010000039.1 GCA_022839525.1 Lentisphaerota bacterium | reverse complement strand
CCTTCGCTCTGTTGCTTCAGACCTGTTTACAGCGTTTGCGAAGAAATCAACGTCCCCGACACCGCGACCCAAATCGACTCACGTCGGTTCAGCCCGTGTCCTGTCGACTCGCGTCATCCCGCAGCGCTGAACGTCGCTAACAGCTTCTGCAGCCGCGCGACGGTCTCGGACAGCTCTTTCTGCTTGGCGCGCTGCTGCCCGATCACCGCCGGCGGTGCCTTGGCCACAAAGCCCGCGTTGCCGAGCTTGGCCTCCACACCCTTGAGGAACCCGAGCGTCTTGTCCAATTCCGCCTTGACGCGCGCCGCCTCAGCCTTGACGTCCACCACGCCTTCGAGGGGCAGGTAGATCGTGCCAAGCTTGCAGAGCGTGCCGGGCATCGCCTTTTCGCCTCCGCCCGCCGCGATCTCCAAATTGTCGGAGCGCAACTGCTGCTTCAGCGTCTCGGCGTCGGCAGCCAGCCTCGCCGCCGCCGCTTCGTCCACCGCCTGAATGATGTGGTGGACAAACTTCGCAGGCGCAACATTGTAGTCGGCCCGCAGCGCGCGCCCGGCTGTGATCAGCTCGCGCTTGGCGTCGACGTAGGCGGTGACCTCCGCAGAAAGGCCCCACGCCCTGTTCTGGGTCTCCGTGTAGGCCTTGGGCCACGGCGCGCGCATGATGGACTCCTCGGCCGTGCCATACCCCATCTGGTGCCACAGCTCCTCCGTGAGGAACGGCATGTACGGGTGCAGCAGCTTGAGCGCCTTCGCGAACACGTCGGTCATCACCCCCAGTATCTGGCGGCGGCGCGCGTCGTCCGTACCATAGAGATCCTGCTTGGCGTACTCGAGATACCAGTCGCAGAAGTTGCCCCACACGAAGTCGTAGATCGCGAGCGCGCCGTCCTGCAGGCGGTACTTCTCCAGATGTTCGGTCACGGCCTGAATAGCCGCTTCGCATTTGGCCAGCATGTGGCGGTCGTCGTCGCGCAACAGCGCCGCGTCGAGCGTCAGTTCACCCGCCGCCATCGCGCGCCAGTCCATGTCCGGCGCGTTCTCCATGTGCATCTTCATGAAGCGCGCGGCGTTCCAGATCTTGGTCGCGAAATTGCGGCCGATCTCGAACTTCTCCATGTTGACGTACACGTCCATGCCCGTGGAGGTGATGAGCATCAGGCTGAAGCGCAGCGAGTCGGCGCTGTACGTCTCGATGATGTCGAGCGGGTCGATCGAGTTGCCCAGGCTCTTGCTCATCTTCCTGCCCTTGTCGTCGCGCACCGTGCCGTGAAGGTAGACATTATGGAAAGGCACATCGCCCATGAACTTGCACCCGGCCATGATCATGCGCGCAACCCAGAAGAACAGGATTTCGGGCGCGGTCGCAAGGTCGTTGGTCGGATAGTAGAACTTCAGATCCTCGTTCGCTTGCGGCCACCCGAAGGTGCTGAACGGCCACAGCCACGAAGAGAACCACGTGTCGAGCACGTCTTCGTCCTGAGCGATCTCCGCCTTGCCGCACTTCGGGCAAACGCCCGGCGTTTTTTTCGCGGCCCAAACGTGTTCGCAGGCGGCACAGGTGTAAACAGGGATGCGGTGCCCCCACCAGATCTGGCGCGAGATGCACCAGTCGCGGATATTTTCCATCCACTCGAAATAGGTGTTTTCCCAGCGCTGCGGCGTGAAGCGGATCTTGCCCGAGCGCACCGCCTCGATGGCGGGCGCGGCCAGGGGTTTCATCCGGACGAACCACTGCTTCGAAAGGCGCGGCTCCACCACGGTGTTGCAGCGGTAGCAATGCCCCACCGCGTGCTGGTGCGGCTCGATCTTGAGGAGAAAGCCCTGCGCCCCGAGATCCGCCACCACCTGCTTGCGGCAGGCGAAGCGGTCCATGCCCGCGTACTTCCCGGCCAGCTCGTTCATGGTGCCGTCGCCGTTCATCACGTTCATGATCTCAAGGTCGTGGCGGCGAGCCACCTGAAAGTCGTTGGGATCGTGCGCCGGGGTGATCTTCACCACGCCCGTGCCGAAACCGCGGTCCACATAATCGTCCGCGACAACCGGAATCTCGCGGCCGCAAAGCGGCAGCGTCACGGCCTTGCCGATCAGCGCCTGATAGCGCTCGTCCGCGGGATTGACGGCGACCGCCGTGTCGCCCAGCATGGTCTCGGGGCGCGTGGTGGCCACCACGAGTTCTCCGCCGCCGGGAACCGGGTAGCGGATGTGCCAGAGGTTGCCGTTCTCGTCCTGATGCTCGCTCTCCTCGTCCGACAGCGCGGTGTGGCACCGGGGGCACCAGTTCACGATGTAGTTGCCGCGGTAGATGAGCCCCTCGTCGTAAAGCCGGCAGAAGACCTCGGCCACGGCTTCGCTCAACCCCTCGTCCATGGTGAAGCGCTCGCGCGACCAGTCACAGCTCGCCCCGAGCTTGCGGAGCTGGTTCACAATGGTTCCGCCGTACTCCTTGCGCCACGCCCACACGCGCTCCAAAAACTTCTCGCGCCCGAGGTCGCGGCGGGAGAGCCCCTCTTTGCGCAACGCCTTTTCCACCACGTTCTGCGTGGCGATGCCCGCGTGGTCGGTGCCCGGCATCCACACCGTGTTGCGCCCCTGCATGCGGCGCCAGCGGACCAGCACGTCCTGAATCGTGTTGTTGAGCGCGTGACCCATGTGCAGGATGCCCGTCACGTTCGGCGGCGGGATCACCACGCTGTAAGGCTCGCCCCCCTGCGACGCGTCGGCGCGGAAATGGCCGTTCTGTTCCCACCACTGGTACCACTTGTTCTCGACTGACTGCGGATCGTAATGCTTGTCCATAAAAAGTTGTTGGTTGTTCGTTACAGGTTGATGGTTGGTGGTTACCCGTTTCTGCTTGCGGGCCTTAAAAAAAGTACTATTAAACCAAAAACCGCAGGTACTGACAAACACTCGCAGCGCCAACAACATCCCAACTCCTGCTTTTATCTTTTTACATGAACCGCGTCGAAACGAATCTCTGACGTCGTTTTCCCTTTCTGTCTTCTGCCTCCTGTCTTCTGCCTTCACATGGCCTTGCGGACCCGCCAAGCACTACGTTGTGACTTCCGAAGCCAGAGCCTTCAGCCTTTGGGCGGCCTCCCGGACATCGCCGGGACAGGCAAAGAGGGCCGACACCACGGCGATGCCCGCGATCCCTGTTCCCGCGAGCAGGCGCGCGTTCCCCGCGTGAATGCCGCCGATGGCCACAACCGGAACGCGGACAGCCACGCAGATTTCCGACAGGGTTTTGAGAGAAACATCCGCCGCATCCCGTTTGGTGGAAGTCGGGAAAACCGAGCCCACCCCGAGGTAGTCCGCCCCGGAGGCTTCCGCGTCAACCGCCTGCGCAACCGTCTGAGCGGAAACGCCCAGAATCTTCCCCGTCCCGAGGCGCGCGCGGATCAGCCGCACGTCCCCGTCGTCCTGCCCGATATGGAGACCGGCCGCGCCAGAGGCCAAGGCCACCTCAAGATCGTCGTTGATGATCAGCGGGACGCCATGCGCATCCGTCACCCGCTTCACCCGCCGCGCCAACCCGGCAAAGCCGTCTTTGTCCAAGCCCTTCTCGCGGAGCTGAACCATGGTTGTGCCGCCCAGAACCGCCTCTTCCACCTGACGCTCGAGCGTGGCGCACCCGGCGGGAGCGGCGGAAAGCCATGCGCGATCCGTCACCGCGTACAAAAGCAGCGCCTCACGCAAACCGTTCAAGCTTCATCCCTCCGGCAAGAGCCGCCTCGTCCATCAGTGAAAGGCTGTCGATCAGATACGTGCGGAAACTTCCGGTTCCGGCACTCTCCCCTACCGTCCGCGCCGCCGCCTGTTCGCCCGCGAGCCCCATCATGCAGAGCGCCGCCGCAGCCGCCTCGAACGCCTGCCCGGGCGCTGCCCCGCAAAACGCGCCTGTCAGTGCCGAGAGCATACACCCGCTGCCGGTGATCCGCGACATAAGCGGATGGCCGTTGCGCACCGCGAGCGTCCGGATCCCGTCCGTCACGATGTCCGTGGGGCCGGTCACAGCCACGACCGCACCGGTCCGGAGCGCGAGCGCCTTTGCCGTAGCGGCAACCCCGTCCAACCCGTCCGCGCTCAAATCCTTCTCGTCGGCATCGACGCCGCGCGTGGTACCCGCGCCGCCCAGCAGCGCCTTGATTTCCGACACATTCCCCCGGATCACCGCGAAGGGAATCTCGCCCATCAGCTTCTCCGCGGTTCCGGTGCGGAGACGGGACGCCCCCGCGCCGACCGGATCAAGAATCACCGGACGGCCGAGCGACGCGGCTTTCTTGCCGGCCTCGGTCATGGACAGAACCGTCCGCGCGTTCAGCGTGCCGATATTGATGACGACCGCATCCGCGAGCGCGGCGATGTCCGCGATCTCGTCGATCTCATCGGCCATCACCGGCGACGCGCCGACCGCAAGCAGCGCGTTGGCGCAGTCATTCACGGTCACATCGTTTGTGAGGTTGTGAACAAGCGGTCTTTTTTCGCGCACGTCCCGCAATAGACGGGCGATCCCGACTGGTTCCTGACCCATGGACACTGTTTTCTTCTCTCCTCCTAACGCGGGCGAAGCTCTTCGGTCGGGACGGAGCCCAACCCTCCAGCTCTTTCGATGGCCTTTTTTTTCAATGATGGAGGGACGACCTCCGTGTCGTCCGGCGTCCGGGAAGAGGCCAAAGTGAGAATTGCTGATCTAAGACACCCTCTTTTCACGCCGCTCTTTTTAACGCACCCGTTTGGCCGCATCATATACCTGCCGGACCGTCACATTGTTCTCGCGGGCCAGCGCCGCGCACGCATCGTGTTCCGGCGAGACCGTAATGTCTTCCCCGCGCAACGAACCGATTTTGACCGGCACATCGCCCCACGGCGTATGGGCGGTCTCGAAACGCCGCGCCAGCGCCTCGCGCCGGACCGCGTAATCGCGGATGCCGAAGGTGGTCGTGGCGCGAAAGATCCGTTCGCGCAGCGCCACCGCCACAGCGTCCCGCGCCAGCACGCTCAGCACCGAGCCGGGGCGGCCTTTCTTCATCGCGGCCGGCGTGACCCACACATCGAGCGCCCCCAGTCCGAGCAACTCGGAAGAGAGCGACCCCAGCCATTCAGGATTGCAGTCGTCGAGATTGGCTTCCAGCACAAGCAGGCCGTCCTCCGGTGCAGACGGGCCGGAGCCGGCATCGGCAAGGAGCGAGGCGCGCAACACGTTGGGCCGGCCGCGAAGCGTGCGGCTTCCGAAACCGAAGGCGCTACGCAGAACCGTGGTCGCCCGGGGCACCGGTCCGAGCGTGCGGGTCCAGACGCGCAGCAGCGCCGCGCCGGTCGGCGTCACCAGCTCGAACGGCTCATCGGTCTGCGTGACCGTCATGCCCGCCAGCAGTTCCTGCGTGGCCGGCGCGGGATTGGGCATCTCGCCGTGGGCGCAATGGATCGTGCCGGTGCCCGCCGGCAACGGCCCGCACGAGACGCCCGCGACGCCGAGCTGTTCGAGCGCGAGACACGCGCCAAAGATGTCGGCCACGGAGTCCCACGCGCCGACCTCATGGAAATGGACGGTTTCGGGCGTCTTGCCGTGGATCTTGGCCTCGGCCTCTGCGAGCGCGCGGAACACGCCGAGCGCCAGCGCGCGCGTGGCGTCGGCGGCCGGCGCCCGAGACAGGAGCTGTTCGATTTCCGCCAGACCGCGGTGGGCGTGCGCGTGCCCGGCGTGGCCGTGATGCGCCGCGCGGCTGTCCGCCGTCCCGGCAGTCTCATGGGCATCGAGCCATTCGCCGTCGCTGGGGCGGCGGTGTCCGGCGTGAACGGTGACCCGCAACCCGTTCAGGCCCGCGGCACAGGCAGCTTCGGAATGGAACTGGAGCGGGATGGGGAAAAAGGCGTTGACGGCTTTCCCGATCGCCGCCAGATCTGCCCCCAACGCCGTCAGTGCAGAAAGGATCATGTCGCCGCTGGCGCCGCCCACGCTATCGAACCGGATAAAGTGTTTCATGCCGTTAGCTTACAGGTAATGGGGATACGGCTTCAACGGTAAAAACGCGAGTTTGCCCTTTGCAGGGAGGAAGTCATTGGATAATAAGATCCGCTTCGGACACGAGCGGAAGAAACGTTGGTATGGCATCCGTGCCGAGAGCGGCGCGGCCGGCAAGAAAGAAATGGGCAAGGTGATGGAGCTCCTCATGCCGAAGGTCAAAGGCTGCGCCGACGGGAAGCTGGTCAAGCAGATTGTGCTCTCGCTGCTGCCGTAAGTCCTGCCCGGCCGGCTCAAAGCCACGCGCAGTTGAGGGCGCAGAGGCCGTAGAGGCAGGCGGTCTCGGCGCGGAGGACGTTTGAGCCGAGGCTTACGGGGACGGCGCCGGTGGCGACCAGCGCGGCAAGTTCAGCGGGCGTGAAGTCGCCTTCGGGGCCGACAAACCAGCCCGCGCGGGGCGGCGGGGCGGCGCGGCCGGCAAGCGCGGCACGCAACGGCCGGGCTTCCGGCGTCAGGGCGGCCACGAAAACCGGGACGCAGGCGGCAAGCAGCGGCAGGCTGGCGCTGAAAGCGACAGGCGCGGCGATTTCGGGAAGCCAGACTGCACCGCACTGGCGGGCAGCCTCTTCGGCCACGCGAAGCCACCGGCCGGTTTTGGCGTCGCCTTCGGCGGCGTCCAGCCGCACGACGGTACGGTCGGAGATGACCGGCACGATGCGCGCGACACCGAGTTCAACCGCCTTTTCGACGGTCCAGTCCATGCGTTTGCCCTTGCTGACACAGGCGAAAAGGGTGAGCGCGCAAACGGGGCGCGGGTGGCTCTGCGGCGGCGCCCCGGCCGTCAGCGAAAGGCCGCGCTTCTCAACGGAGGTGATGATGGCCAGGCGCGTATGCCCCTGTCCGTCGAAGAGGGTCACCCGCTCGCCGGGCTTGACGCGCAACACGGTCCGGAGGTGGCGCGCCTCATCGCCGCCGAGCGCGCACGCGCCGGCAAGCAATTCGTCTGACGTCACGAAACAGCGGTGCATGACACCCCCCTTCTCTCCGGTCACTTGGCCGTGTGTTTGAGCAGAGCGTCACGGCGCGCGAAAAAGGTGTCGACGGCCTTTTTTTGTTTCGCCGCCTCAGGGAAATTGTCCAGGGTGGCAAGCGCGGAGAACTCTTCGAACAGCCGTTTCTGCTTGGCAGAGAGACGCGCGGGGACTTCGGTCTCGATGCGGACATGCAGATCGCCGCAACCGCCGTTCAGGCTGGCCATGCCTTTGCCGCGCAACCGGAAGACTTTACCGTTGGGCGTGCCGGCGGGCAGCTTGATGCGGGCGTGGCCGTCGGGCGTCGGGACTTCGACTTCGCCGCCGAGCGCGGCAAGAACAGGAGAGACATACACCGTGCAGGCGAGGTCATCCTCCTGCCGCCGGAACACCCCATGCTCGCGCACATGCAGCACAACGTACAGGTCGCCGGCGGGGCCGCCGCGCAGACCGCTCTCGCCTTTTCCCGCGAGCCGCAGGCGGGAACCGGTCTCGACGCCCTTGGGGATGCGCAGGGCGATATGGCGCGGGGTTTTCACGTGTCCGGATCCCCCGCATTTCTTGCAGGGGTTGCGGATGATGCTTCCCTCGCCGCGGCAGACGGGGCAGGTCTGGCGCATCTGGATGAAACCGCCGCCGACCACAACCATGCCGCGCCCGCCGCACTGGCGGCACGTCTCGCGGGAAGACCCCGAGGCCGCACCCGTGCCGCGGCACGTTTCGCAGGCATCGTTGACAGAAAGCTCCACTTCGCGTTCCGAGCCGAAGAGCGCCTCCTCGAAGTCGATCTCCAGATCGAAGCGCAGGTCATCGCCGCGCTGGGCCGCATTGGGGTTACGGGTCCGCCTCTGCCCGCCTCCGCCGAAGATGTCGCCGAGCCCGCCGCCGAAGAAACTGCCGAGAATGTCCTGCAGGTCTATGTCCTGCATGTGGGAGAAATCGCGTCTGAAATCGAACCCGCCGGGTCCGAAGGCGGACTTCATGCCCTCGTGTCCGAACTGGTCATACCGCTGACGCTTGTCCGTGTCGCTGAGCACCTCGTAGGCTTCGCAGACCTCCTTGAATTTCTCAGCGGCTTCCTTGCTGTTGGGGTTACGGTCAGGGTGGTGCTGCATGGCGAGTTTGCGGTACGCCTTTTTGATCTCATCGGCGGTCGCGCTTTTGCCGACACCGAGCACTTCGTAGTAATCGCGTTTATTAGCCATAGGGAAAGAACGTTGATGGTTATCCGTTACATGTTGAATGCCGACGGGCCGGAAACAAGAGCCGCCGGCGAAGGGTTTAATCGGAGACGCTGACGGATTCGGCCTCCGCCTGCTTGGGGTCAGGCGATCCGGAAGAGACGATCACCTGAGCCGGACGCAAGAGGCGTCCGGACAAAAGCCAGCCGCGGCGGAACTGGTCCATGACGACATGAACCGGGACGGTCGGTGACGTCATCTGCGACAGGGCTTCGTGAAACTCGGGATTGAACGGCTGACCTTTCGCGTCGATGGGGGTCAAGCCGTACCGGTTGAGAAGGGCAATCATCTGATCGTACACCAACCGCACCCCGACAACAAACGGATCGGAAGGGTCGGGCGTTTTGGCGAGGGCGAGCTCGAGGTGATCCACCACGGGAAGCAGGTCGCCGAGAAGCTCCTCGTTGGCGCGTTTGATGAAATCCTCACGCTCCCGTATCTGGCGTTTGCGGTAATTATCGAAATCGGCCAGCAACCGCGCGTATCGGTCCTTGAGAGCCTCGAGTTCTTGCGCCTCAGGTGCCGGCTGAGGCGGTTCAGGAGCGGACTGGGGCGGTTCAGGGGCAGGCTCGGCCACCGTGGCGGCAACGTCGTGAGACAGCACCTCAGGTGCCGCCGTTTCCGGAGCGGCAGCCCGCTGCGGGGCCGCTTCGCGCGGGGATGAGGATTTTGCTTTACCGGCCTTTTCCTTGCTCTTGCTGAACATCGCGTAAACTCCTTTGGTAGACGAAGCGTGCCATGGACACATACTGCGTCGAAAAATTTTCCCCTGACAGGTCTGGGAAGGGGATGGAATGGTTGATTAGTGAAACACACTCCATGCGGATAGTCAAGGAGGCGCCCACACGGGGACGCCTCGTAAAAAATAAGACCGTTGCTCCCATGGGCTATCGTACACGTACACGGGAACGGAAACCGTATGAAACGCAGACGCTTTTTCCCCTTCCCCCCTACTGCGGGAAGTTGAAGCGGTAGAAGCGCGTGGGGAGGGTGGCAGCGTCGGGGTCGGTGAAATCAAAGGTGCCGCCGCTGGACATCGTGGTGTTGGTGAGGATGATCCAGTTCTGGGTGGTGAGGTCGTCGCAGGCCTCGATGCAGACGGGGATGCCCTCGTTACCGGTGAGGCTGAAGGCAAACGCGCCCGAGGCGTCGGTTTGCGGCGGGGCGGTCGTGTTGAAGGCGGCATTCCAGAGGGCGGTGGGACGTCCGCAGAAGGTGTCGCCCCATCCCGTGGCGCCGGGGAGGTAGTAGACCGTGGCGTCGGGTGTGTCGTAGAAGACATCGTTACCGACGTCTGTCGGGACGTTGCCTTTGAAAAGGACGGATGTGAGCAAGGGGCATTCGGAGAAGGCGCCCTCGCCGATGGCGGTGACGCTGGCGGGGATGGTGACGGCCGTGAGGAAGATGCTGAGCCTGAAGGCATCGGCACCGATGGCGGTGACGCCGGCGGGGATGGCGTAGGCGCCATGGAGACCGTTGGGATATTGAATCAGCGTGGTGCGGTTCTTGTTGAACAGCACGCCGTCCTTGGCGGCGTAGTTCGGGTTTCCCCCCGCGACGTCAATGCTCGTCAGGGAATCGCAATGCTCGAAAACCGAGGCGCCTATGGACGTTACGCCATTGTGGATGGCAACAGAAGTGAGGGAGGTGCAGGAGGTGAAGGCGCTGTTGGTGATGGTGGTGACGCTGGCGGGGATGGAGTAGGCGCCGGGATAGCCGCTGGGACACATCACCAGCGTGGTGAGGCCCTTGTTGAAGAGCACACCGTCGCTGCTGGCGTAGTGCTGGTTGTTCCCCGCGACAGTGATGCTGGTGAGCGCGTAGCAGGAGACGAAGGCCCATTCGTCGATGAAGGCGACGCTAGCGGGGATATGGACGGATGAAAGCGACAGGCATCTGGCGAACGCGCACCTGCCGATGGCGGCGACGCCCTCGGGGAGGGGGGTGTTCGTGAGGGAGGAGCATAAGGTGAAGGCGTATTCGCCGATGTTGGTGACCGTGTTGGGAATCGTGACGGTAGTCAGGGAGCTGCAAAGCCCGAAGGCGTTTCTGCCAATGTTCCTGACGCCGTTGGGGATGGTGACGGCTGGAAGGTTAGTGCAGGAGGCGAAGGCGCTCGGCGCGATGGCCGTGACAATGAGGCCGTCGATCATGTCGGGCAGGATGAGCTTGTCGACCTGCTGGTTCGGATCCTTGAACCCGGTGATGGTGATGGTGCCGTCGGCGTTGTTGGTGTAGGCGAAGATCGAGGCAGGCGTGACGCCGGGGGCGGCTGTCCAGCGCGCGTGCAGCGTGTGCGTCGCGTTGTAGAGCAGCACTTCGCCGGCCGCGGCCTGCGCCGCGCCGTTCGTGCAGCCGTCAAACCAGCCGACCAGCGTGTAGCCGTCGCGCGCCGCGACCGGAAGTGCGCCGTAGACGTTTTTGTAGATCTGCGTGACGAGGCTGGCGCCGTCGGCAAACGCGCCGCCCGTGGCGTCGAACACCACTTTTACGCCTTTCGGTGCCGTATAGTAGTACGTGACGCCGATCTCCGGGTCGCCAGTGAAGGTGCCGCCTGTGCCTGCGAGCATCTCCTGGTTCCAGCCCGTGGCCTCCGCCGCGTCGGCGGGGATGCCCCATGTCGGGGCGGTTCCCTCGGCGTGCAGCGTGATGCCTGTGCAGTCCTTGAACATCGATGCGTAGCAGTTTTCGGCTAGCGCCGTCGCCGCCAGCACCGGCAGGTTCGTCAGCCCTATGCAGTTCTGGAACATGGACGCATAGCAGTCTGAGGTCAGCGTCTCGGCCGGCAGGTCCGGTGCGCTCGTCAGCGCCGCGCAACCGTAGAACAGGTTGGCAAAGCAGGCGTTAGTCATCGCCGGATGCCCGCCGTTAGCCACCGTCGTGTGGTCGAGCAGCGTCTCGATGTTGCCGGAGCAGGCGACTGTCCCCGTGGGGGCGTTAATCGTCCAGCCGAGCGTGGCAGGGCCGGTCATGCGGGTGTTGTCCGTCCCGCAGATGTAGAGCTTGTACAGGCCGGTACCATCGGCCTCCGCGTCCGCACCGGCGGTGGTGAACGCCTTCCAGGCCGTCATGTCGGTGGAGTAGAAAAGTTTCCCGTCCCACATATTGGTCTGCGGCGTGATGGAGAACGCATTCGCACTGGAGAAGGTGAGGTAGGCGCTCGGTGTCGGGGTCGCCGTCGTGTTTGCGTTGTTGACGATCGCCACGTAGTTCGTGCCGCCCGCCGTGAAGTCGTAGTCGTCGTTCGGCAGCC
>JALHET010000361.1 GCA_022839525.1 Lentisphaerota bacterium | reverse complement strand
TGGGCAAAGCGGAGCCTACCGGCTGCAGGCTCTGGTTAAGGACCGCTATACGCTCAAGGAATATGCTACCGTCCGCGAAGTGCCCGCGACTGTTCATTCGATCATGATCAACGGCCCGCGTACTGTGTTCAGCGAAGAAGACCTCTACGCGCTCGACCAGTTTCTGATGCGCGGCGGAAATCTGGTGCTCCTGCTTGACCCCATAAACGAGGTGATGCCGGACCAGCAGATGCTGATGTACGGTGCGCAACCGACCTACGAGCCGATCGATACCGGCCTGCAGAAGCTCCTTGCCGCCTGGGGCATCGAGCTGAGCGCTTCCTACGTTATGGACAAGGCGTGCTACGTCGCCAAGCAGCAGGGTGTAGGGGAGCTGCCGCTTTACTACGTGCCCCAGCTTGCGAAGGAAAGCCTGAATGCAAAGCACCCTGTTTCGAAGAATCTGGCGTACGTACTGTTCCTGCAGGCGGGAGCCCTTTCACAGAAAGACGGCCGCATCGCAGAAGGCGTTTCCTACACTCCGCTTGCGTCGACGTCGGATGAAGCCTGGATTCCCGATGCCGTCACCAGTTTGAACCCGTATGCGATCATGCCGCCCGCAGCAGACGCAATGGCGAAACACGATCTTGCCGTTGCACTTGAAGGCATCTTCCCGAGCGCGTATGAATCATCGCCGGTCGCCGGTATCAGGGAGGAGGAATCATCCGGAGAAACCGGAGATGCCGCAGCTGGCAGCACCGATTCCGCAGCGAAGTCAAAGCCTGCCCCCAGTGCGCCGTCCGTAACTGCGGCCGATCTTTCGGCAACTGCGCATCTTTCGAAGTCTGCCCAGCGCGCCCGCGTCGCCGTCTTCGGCTCGTCGGCGATTACGACGCCTTCGGTCATGGACGAGAACGGATCCCAGCCGGTCGCTCTTTTATTGCGCAACGCTATAGACTGGGCTAACGGCAATGACGAGCTGATTCCGATGCGCACAAAAGGTTTGGGGCTTAATACGCTGGACAAGACCACCAAGGAAAAGCGCGACGCTCTGCGCGCCGTGAACCTCTACGGGCTTCCCGCCCTTGTCGCGCTTGCAGGACTTGCCGTCTGGAGGCTGCGCGTCGCACGCCGCCGGCGTATCCGCGAACTGTACTGCGGCGCAGAACGGACAATCAACGCAGAACGGACAACTAACGGGGAGGCTGCACAATGATAAAGCTTGCGCCGCGAAAAGCGGCATTACTCGGCGCGATCGCGCTTCTTGCGGTCGTGTACATAGCGCAGCTCGTCCTTGACGGCCGCGCCGGAGCCAAAACGCTCGAAGCAGATGGAATCGATATGCTGACCGTCGAAAAGACCGACGGAAGTTCGTACATACTTTCGAAAACCGGCGACATCTGGACCATCGGATCCGGAAACGGATCGACCGACCGTGTTCCTGCTGACCAGTCGAAGGCTGCGGCCTTCGCGTCCGCGCTCGAATCGGTCAAAGTGCTCGGCGTCGTCTCTTCGGGCGGCAGCGCGTCGCGCTTCGGCTTTACGGAAGGCACAGGTGGCGAAGACGCGCCCAACCTCACCATCACCGCGAGCGCAAAGGGTAAAAAAGTGCGGACGATCGTCGCGGGCAAAGCCGCCTCGGTGCCAAGCCAAACCTACGTTCGCGCAGACGGTTCGTCCGACGTGCTTCTGGTTTCGGGCGACTATCTTGCGCGGTTCGACGTGACGGTCGATGACCTCAAGCAAAAGGAAGCTCCGGCGCCTGTCGTCGACGCGGGCGGCAGTGCCGATGATGCCGGTGTTGCCGATGCTGCAGTCGGATCGCCCGACGGAGCTCCAGCCTTGCAGACGCAGTAAAGACTTGCCCATCCATTCTTCGCACGTATCCTGCCGGCCTGCTCAAGCGAGCGGCGGCCGGCAGGCAAAGCGAGGACCGGCAGGCGATGCTTCGGACATTCGGCGCGAGGCAAGCATGCGCAAAAGAGCGCAAGGCTTGCAATGCGCCGGTCGATTGCTACTGCTTTGTATAGTGCCTGATCCAGTCGATATACATGTACTGCGGGAACGGCGTCGAGCTGTCAGGCGTTGCCGTAAAATTGCCGCCGACTGCAATATTGAAGATTACATAGAAGTTTTCGTGGAACTCGGATCTCGTCGCCTCGCTGATCGAACGTTCGCCGATTTTCGTCCCGTCGAGCTTCCACACGATCGACTGCTCGTCCCACTCGATCTCGAATACGTGGAAT
>JALHET010000360.1 GCA_022839525.1 Lentisphaerota bacterium | reverse complement strand
AATCCACGACCCTTTCCGTACGAAGTTCCACGATCACCCATGGGCATCTGGAGTCTTCTGGACGATCAGACGCTGTTTGCCTCGGCCGCAACATCGAGTCCTTTTCCGGCGGGCGAACTGCGCTTTCAGGAAGACCGTGTGAATCCGCCCAGTCGGGCCTACCTCAAAATGTACGAAGCGCTCGCCTGGGTGTACTATCTGGCCGGGACACCGCCCGGCGCTTGTGCTTCACCCGGCGTTTCTGCGCTTCCGGGTCCCGGCTCGAAATGCATCGACGCGGGCGCCTGCCCCGGCGGCTGGACCTGGGTCCTCGACCGGCTCGGCGCCTCGATTACCGCCATCGACCGAAGCGAACTCGATCCGCGTCTTATGGCAAAGCCTAACATCACCTTTCTGAAGCACGACGCCTTTACCCTCAAGCCCGAGGATTTCGGCCCGCAGGACTGGGTGTGCTCGGACGTCATCTGCTACCCGCCCCGGCTTCTTGAATGGGTCCAGTCCTGGCTCGACTCCGGACTGTGCGGGAACTTCATCTGCACCATCAAGATGCAGGGAAAGGCAGACCACGAAACCACCCGGGCTTTTGCGGCTATTCCCGGAAGCAGAATCGTACACCTGACTGCCAACAAGAACGAACTCACCTTTATCCGCCTTGCTGCGGACGCCGACAAATCGGCAATTTGACGGAACCGCCAATCCTGTGTCCGATCTATACAAAATCATTCTGGTCGACGACGAAGACGAAGTCCGCGGGCGGATTTCCTCCAAAATTTCGGCAGAAAGCGGTTTCGAGGTTGTCGGTACGGCGGGAAACGGCTACGACGCGCTCGAACTGATCGAAAAATACGTACCCCACGTCGTTCTGACCGACATCAAGATGCCCTATATCGACGGGATAGAACTCACCCGCATTATCAGACGCGATTGGCCAACTATCAAGATCGGTTTTATCACCGGCTACGACCAGTTCGACTACGCACGCGAGGCCGTCCAGCTTGGCGCCTGCACCTACCTGACCAAACCGCTCACCCAGGACGACATTTCCAGTTGTCTTGTCTCTCTCAAGCAGGATCTGGACACCGAATACACCGAAAACTACAACCGCGAACGCATCGCGCAGCGCTATCAGCAACACTTGCCCCTGCTTGTGGACAACTGGTTTGTTTCGGTTCTTGCATCCGGAAAGGCGGCGAATCCGGACGACATCGCGCAGCTCCGCCAGTACGGGGTTTCGCTGGACGATTCAGCCTACATTGCGGCCTGCATCCGCGTCGAACGGGACGTTGAGCACTGGGGAATCATTGAATTTGAAAAACTGAAGCTGTCGGTACGATCCCGGCTCGATTCGACGCTTGCGCAGTACGAGTTCGAATACCACAGCTTCGCATTCCAAACCAATCTCGTGTACATCATCAAGGAAAAGGGTGCCGATTTTGGCCAGGAAACGGAACTGATCTTTAACAAGATGATCCGCACCACCGCACACTACCTTTCCGTCAATATCGATATCGGCGTCAGCCTGAACCACTCAGGCTTCCCGGAGCTCGGCAGCGCGTACGGAGAAGCGGAGGCGGCGCTTTCCGCAAGCAAGTTCGGCACCGATTCGCGCGTGTTCTTCTTTGGCGAAACCGTAGACCGCGAAGCCCGACCGGCCATATTCCGCGACGCCGACGCCCGAAACGTGGAACACCTGTTGCGTTACGCAAGCGAAGACGAAATTCTGGATTTTCTTGGCGAACTCAAGAATGCTGCCGTCCAGGACGCCCGCTCGTGGGCGGATGCAATAGTCATAAACCCGGGCGCCTATACCCACTACAGCATCGCCATCCGGGATGCCATTGCCGCGGTGGTGACACCGGATGCCTCGAAGTTGGGCATTATCCGCCATAAAACCAAGAAACTGTTTCTTGAGTTGGGACAGTCCTTCTAGGAGGGTGAGCAAGTGTCTTTGGAATTGAATTTTTCTTTGGATGACAAGACCTTTCGGAATTTTTTGAACGGTCATCCGGTGGTGCGGCATTCTCACCATTACCTGTGCCTGATTACCAAGCTGGTGGAGGATTTGAGCGATATCGGCGGGCCGCGAATTTTGGCGGAAGTGGTGGAGGATTCCATTCGAACCGTGCTGGACGATTATTTCCAGCAACAGGGAACCCTGTCCGAAGACGAGCGGATGCGTATCGGTGAAGCCTATTTCGCCACCTTCGGCCTTGGCAAAATGGCGGCTTCCGGCGACCGTACGGGCGGCGAAGTGCGTTTGCAGCGCTCCCATCTCGATGAGGGATGGCGCATGAAATGGGGGGAGCGGGACCGCCCGGTCAATTATCTTGCCTGCGGTTTTGCGGCTGCCCTGTTCGGCGCGGCTTTCGGCTTGCCGGCCAGAAGTTTTGCGGTCACGGAACAGGAAGGGATGGTCATGGGAGTGCCGGAGAGTCGGTTCATCGTCCGGGCTGCTTGAGGAAGGAATGAAATAATGACGGTAATGCGCGACACCGTGGTGAAGAGCCTGGCCAAGGTAACGGTCCAGGGGGATGAAAACGGCCTGATTCCCGAATATGAAGTGTTGGTCAATCTGCTGCCGGTTGCCTTGCTGAACAGCTTTGCCGAACGGATTATGGCCGCGGCGCCGCCGGAGCGTAAAGCCGAGGTTGAGGCCGGACTGGTGCGGGCGGCCTATGAATGCGGTTATCATACGGGCTGCGGCATCATTACCTCCGAATCTTTCAATGAAGCGGTCATGCCCATGGTCACCGAAGGGGCGGCCGCCTGGCTGGCTTCGACCGGCGACGAGGGTGGCTTCGTGCAGGCGTTCAAGGCGGGCAGCAACCTGCAGATCAAGGGCACCAGCCAGCGCGGCACCAATACCACCGACAGCTATTCCCTGTCGGGTGCCACCGCCGCGATGAACGCCATCGACGCCGCCTGCGCCTGATCGCTTCGACGCGGG
>JALHET010000359.1 GCA_022839525.1 Lentisphaerota bacterium | reverse complement strand
GCGGCCGTGGGCGCCGGCGTCGTGGATGATCAGGAAGTCGCCCTTCTCCACTTCTGGAAGCGGGCGCTGGACGGCGAACTTGTCACAGTTTTCGCACAGGGAGCCGACCACGTCGTACACCTTGTCGTGCGCGTCGTTCTCCTTGCCGGCGACCGACACATGGTGGTAGGCGCCGTACATGCCGGGCCGCATCAGGTCGGCCATGCTTGCGTCGACGCCGATGTATTCGCGGTATATGTGCTTCTCGTGGATCGCGCGGGTAACGAGCCAGCCGAAAGGTCCGGTGAAGGGCCTGCCGCACTCGAAGCAAATGCGCAACGGATCGAGTCCGGCCGGTTTGACTATCTCGTCGTAGGCGGCAGCGATGCCCGCCGCTACGCGGTCGTAGTCGACGGCAACCTGTCCGGGCTTGTACGGAATGCCGATGCCGCCGCCGAGGTTCACGAACTCGACCGAAATCCCCGACGTTTCCTTGATCTCGACCGCGAGCGCGAAGAGCATGCGCGCGGTTTCGATAAAGTACTCGGGGTCGAGCTCGTTCGACGCAACCATGGTATGGAGGCCGAAACGCTTGGAGCCGCGGTCGCGCGCCGCAGGATACGCTTCGATAATCTGCTCGCGGGTAAGACCGTACTTCGCTTCTTCGGGCTTGCCGATCAACGCATTGCCGTCGCGCAGGGGTCCCGGATTGTAGCGGAACGAAATGAGCTCCGGCAGCGCGCCGAGCGCCTGCTCGAGAAATTCAATGTGCGTAATGTCGTCCAGATTGATGATTGCCTGCATCAGGTTGGCGTAGATATACTCGCTTTCGGGTGTCTCGTTCGAGGTGAACATAACCTTTTCGCCGGTGAGTCCCGCCTTTTGGGCAAGGATGAGCTCCGGAAGGCTCGAGCAGTCCGCCCCAATGCCTTCGTCGGCGAGGATCTTCATGATGAACGGATTCGGGCACGCCTTTACCGCAAAGTATTCGCGGAAATTGGGAAACCGCGAGAACGCGGCGAAAAAGCGCTTCGCGTGATCGCGGATGGCCTTTTCGTCGTAGAGGTAGAACGGCGTCGGATACTGCGCGGACAGGGCTTCGAGCTCGTCCTTGGACAGCGGAAAAGTCTTTGCGCTCATGCGAGGTAGCCCTTCGCCTTCAGGAGCTCGGCATTCAGGATTCCGCCGCCTGCGGCGCCGCGCACGGTGTTGTGCGAAAGGCCGACGAAGCGGATGTCGAACATCGGGCATTCGCGAAGGCGTCCGACGGAAACCGCCATACCCTTGTCCTCGTCGCGGTCGCGCCTCGGCTGGGGCCGGTTTGGCTCCTCGCGGTAAATGATCGGCTGTACAGGCGCGAACGGCAGGTTCTGCTCCTGCGGGTAGCCGCGGAACTCGGCCCAGATTTTCTTTACTTCTTCAAGGGAAGGCTTTTTGTCGCCGAACTCGAGGCTGACGCAGGCGGTGTGCCCGTTGATCACCGGCACGCGGTTGCAGTGCGCCGCGATGAGCGGACCGGACGCGTTGACGATCTTCCCGCCTTCAAGCGTTCCGAAAATCTTCAGCGGTTCCTTTTCGGTCTTCTCTTCCTCGCCGCCGATATAGGGCACGATGTTGTCTATCATGTCGAGGCTCGGAACGCCGGGATAGCCCGCGCCCGAAACTGCCTGCATGGTCGAGACGAACATGCGCTTCACCTCGTAGCCGGCCTTTATCAGTGCGTAGACGGGAATCATGTAGCTCTGGATGGAGCAGTTCGGCTTGACTGCGACGAAGCCCTTGTCCCAGCCGTGGGCTGCTCGCTGAGATTTGATCACGTCGACGTGGTTGGCATTGATTTCGGGGATGATCATCGGCACGTTGTCGGTCCAGCGGTGGGCCGACGCGTTCGAGACGACGGGAATGCCGAGGCCGGCATACGCGTTCTCCAGCGCCTTGATCTCGTCCTTGGAGTCGAGCTCGAGAGCGCTGAACACGAAGCGGCACTTGCCGACCGCGTTCTGCGGAATGTTCGCATCCTGAACCACAAGGTCGCCGATGCCTTCCGGGATGTTTGCGCCCAAAAGCCACTTGCTCGCGACGCATTCGCTGTACTTCTTGCCGGCCGAGCGGGGGCTCGCGGCAACATACGTGACTTCGAACCAGGGATGGTTCTGCAACAAATAAATGTAATTCTGGCCGACCGCTCCGGTCGCACCGAGTATTCCGACTGGTATCTTTCCTGACATACGTACTCCTTCTAGCAGAATGTTCCGCCCTGCAAGTCTTCCGGACCGAG
>JALHET010000038.1 GCA_022839525.1 Lentisphaerota bacterium | reverse complement strand
ACAGTGGGGCGAACGCATCACGATCATGAAAGACTCCTATCTGAAGGCATGTCCGGGTGGTAGGTTCGTCATCTGTATCCCGTGTTCCACCTGCGGCTCGATCGACAACCTGGACGGGGTCTTCACGCCAAGCCAGAATGCGGCGATGTGGCGTTTCCGCGATTGGCTCATCCGGAATTTCGACAACCGGGTGAATGAAGGATTCTATCTTCTTGACGTAAGCGCGTGCATCGACGAGGACAACGGCTACTGGCTTGAGAAGGGGCCGGTTACCGTGCCGCATGCGAAATACGATGGCGAGGAGCGGCTCAAGGTTCAGAAAGGCAGTCCGCATCCGTATGCCAACTATCGTTCTATGGGCATTCCGCTCGCGGCATTCATCCAGTATTTTCGCGACCGGCAGTGAGGGCAATGAGACAGGAAAGGGCGACGATACATGAAACGGACTGGTTTATGGATGGCGGTAATGGTGGGTGGTGTGCTGGCCGCTGTGGCGGGGAATCCGACGGCGGCCTACATCCAGCGCACCATGAAAACGCTGGAGGCTTCGACAGCGGAGAAACCCGCGCATGTGCGGGTGATGTTTTACGGGCAGTCGATCGTCGCTCAGGCTTGGACGAAAACCGTGCAGAAGCATCTTGAGGAACGGTATCCGACAGCCACGTTCGAGTTCCTTAACGCGGCGATCGGCGGGTACGAGTCTTCGGCGCTGGTCCGTACGGCGGATCACGACCTTTACCCGTGGTATCCTGACCTGCTGTTTTTCCATGTCTATGGGCCGACAGACAAGTACGAGGAGATCGTGCGGCGTGTGCGCGAGCGCACCTCCGCAGAGATCGTGCTCTGGACGAGTCACCTCAATGCGCGGGAGAAGGCGGACGAGCTGAACGCCAAGCTCGATGCGCGGTGCGCCAAGATCCTTGAGGTGGCGGACACGTACCGTTGCCTGAAGATCCATCTGCGCAAGAAGTGGTGCGATTACCTGATTGCCAATAACCTGTCTTCCACCAACCTGCTGTCCGATTCGGTTCACCTCAAGCCTGCGGGCTGCGACCTGTATGCCTCGTTCATTTCCGAGGAACTGGTGCGCGTTCCGGAGTTGGGCGACAACCCTACGGCCTCGGGCACGATCACGGTGGTGGACGCTGGCTCGCCCAACGTGACAAAGGGGGCGGACGGAAGCCAGACGCTACGTTTCACGGGCAACCGCGTGGTGGCGGTTTCGGACGGCACGGGCGTGTCCGGCGCGGGAGCCAAGGTGTTGCTTGACGGGAAACCCATGGAGAAGATGAAGGAGCTTTGGGCGGTCACGCGGCCGATCAAAGGCCCTGCAGGGATCTGGATGCCGGCGATCAACAACATCGCGTTCGAGCGGACGCCGGTGGAGGAGGAGTGGACGCTGACGTGTCTGCCCGATTCGACGCCGGACGGGAAGCGGATTCATTTTACGCTTCACGGGTCGGTTACGGGGGACGATGGGGAGGGGTGGAATACGGAGCGGTTCGTGTCCCGTTCGCAGCGGGCGGTTATCGAACCCACCGATTGGCGCATTCCCTGGACGCTGGGGTACAGGAAGGCCACGCTGCCCGAAGGGTTCAAGGTGACCTGGCGTTCGTACCCGCTGTTCACCGGCACCTATGAGCCGAAACCGGCCGCTGCGCGCACCGTGCTGGTGCAGGGGTGCAGCAACGCGCCGCACACGCTGACGCTGCTTCCCGAGGCGGGGGCTTTGGGAATCAGCGCGTTCGTCGTTCACGCTCCGCCGCGGAACTAGCCGGTAGCGGCTTGGGGACGCCGCGCAGAAGGCCGGCCGCGCATTCGGCGCGATAGTCGGCGACGGTGCGGCGCAGGCCTTCTGCGAGCGGGATCTCCGGGCGCCAGCCGAGGCTGCGGAGGAGCGAGGTGTCGCAAAGCTTGCGCGGCGTCCCGTCGGGTTTTGACGTGTCGAAGCTCAGCGCGGCTGTCGTGCCGACGGCCGCGCGCACGTGCCCGGCCAGTTCGCGGATCGTGACCTCCTCGCCGGAGCCGACGTTCACCCAGTCGGGCGGCTGGTCGAGCCGGAGCAGAAAGAGCAACGCGCGGGCGAGATCGTCCACATGCAGGAACTCGCGGCGCGGCGTACCCGTGCCCCAGAGGGTCACCTCCTTCGCGCCGGCGAGGCGCGCCTCCTCGAATTTGCGGATCAGCGCGGGAAGCACGTGAGAGTGCTCGGGGTGATAGTTGTCGCCCGGGCCGTAGAGGTTGGTGGGCATGGCCGAGTGGTAAAGCAGGCCGTGCTGGCGTCGGTAGAGCTGACAGAGCTTGAGCCCTGCGATCTTGGCCAGCGCGTAACCTTCGTTCGTGGGTTCCAGCGGGCCGGTGAGCAGGGCGTCCTCGGGGATCGGTTGCGGCGCGAGGCGCGGGTAGATGCAGGAACTGCCGAGGAAGAGCAGGCGCGGCACGCGGGCTTCAAACGCGGCATGGATCACGTTTGCGGCGATCATCAGGTTCTCGTAGAGAAACGTGCCGGGCTCCGAGCGGTTGGCTTCGATGCCGCCGACGCGTGCGGCGGCGACGATGATGGCAGATGGCTGATGGCGCCGGATGAACGCGCGCGTGGCCGCCTGATCGGTCAGGTCGAGTTCGGCATGGGTCGCGGTGAGCGGCGCGGGCAGTCCCATCCGGGCGAGTTCGCGCATGATCGCGGCGCCGACCATGCCGCGGTGTCCGGCCAGGTAGAGATGAGAGGGGACATTCATGGTTGTCTCCTCACTCCGCATTTTCCAGATTGCCGCCGGCCTGCTGCACGGCGAGTTCTTGGCGCGCCACACACAGGTCGGCCTCGACCATCATGCGCACCAGTTCTTTGAAGGTGACTTTGGGAACCCAGCCCAGTTCTTTACGGGCTTTGGAGGCGTCGCCGAGCAACAGGTCGACTTCACTCGGGCGGATGTAGCGCGGATCGTGTTTGACGAACGCCTGCCAGTCGAGGTCGAGCAGACCGAAGGCTTCCTCGCAGAATTCGCGCACGCTGTGGGTCTCGCCCGTGGCCAGCACATAGTCGCCGGGCTGATCCTGCTGCAACATGCGCCACATGCCTTCGACATAGTCGCCCGCGAATCCCCAGTCGCGTTTGGCCTCGACGTTGCCGAGGAAGAGCGCTTTCTGGAGCCCCATCTTGATGCGGGCCGCCGCCATGGTGATCTTGCGCGTCACGAACGTCGGGCCGCGGCGGGGGGATTCGTGATTGAAAAGGATGCCGTTGCTGGCATGCATGGCGTAGGCTTCGCGATAGTTGATGGTGGCCCAGTAACCGTAGAGTTTGGCCACGGCGTAAGGCGAACGCGGATGGAAAGGTGTGGTCTCCTTCTGTGGGGTCTCCTGCACCAAGCCAAACAGCTCCGAAGAGGAGGCTTGGTAGAAACGGGTTTTTTTACCGATGCCGGTCTCGCGAAGGGCTTCGAGCAGGCGGATGGTTCCGAGCGCGACCACGTCGCCGGTGTACTCAGGCACATCGAACGAGACGCGCACATGGCTCTGCGCGCCGAGATGGTAGACCTCATCCGGCGCCAGCTCGTACATCATTTTGGCCAGCCGGCTCGCGTCTGTCAGATCGCCGTAGTGCAGGAAAAGCCGGGTGCCGAGGATGTGCGGGTCTTGATAGAGATGGTCGATGCGTTGCGTGTTGAAACTGGAGGAACGGCGGATCATGCCGTGAACCTCGTAGCCTTTCGCGAGCAGAAGCTCGGCAAGGTAAGAGCCGTCCTGACCTGTGATGCCGGTGATGAAGGCGCGTTTCATAGGACTCCGTTGCTGTGTTAAAATCCCGCCAGCCAGCGGCCAGCGCAACGCTGGCCGCTGGCTGGCGGGCGCGCGCTTCCTTCAGGTGCTGAATTGGGTTCAGTTTGGCATTCGGGAGGGGTTTTGGCAAGGCTGAACCGGCTGGAGCCGGGGGCGCAAGGGCACAGCGAGGCCGCCCCTTGTCGCTGAGGAACCTTTTTACGGCGTCGTTCAGCCAGCCCTCTGCGGCACCGCACCCCCGCGTCACCTCTGCGGCGGCTTGGTAAACCATAGCACGCCTCATCGCGGAAAACAAGCGGTGCAAGCGGTTAACGGAGGTTGTCCCCCCGTCATCGAAACAAAGGCTCTTCAATGCGGCATCGCTGGGGTCAGACGTCCAGGTTGCGGACATTGAGGGCGTTGTCTTCGATGAACTTGCGGCGGGGCTCGACCTCGTCGCCCATCAGCAGGGTGAATATGCCGTCGGCCTTGACCGCGTCCTCCAGCCTGACGCGCAAGAGGCGGCGTTTGGCCGGGTCCATGGTCGTGCCGTAGAGCTGGTCCGGGTTCATTTCGCCGAGACCTTTGTACCGCTGGATCGTAAGCCCTTTGCGTCCGCGCTCGCGCACCAGGTTGAGCAGTTCGGGCAGCGCTGAAACGGGCGTCTCGTTGCCGTCCTCCATGATGAAGGCGACCGGCTCGTCGCCTCCCACACACTGCGTTGCGGTGAAGCCTTTGCCGACGAGCGTGTCGAACTGTTTTTTGAACAGGTTTGCCCGGTAGAGCTCGAGCCAGCGGAACGGCATCTGCTGGGTCGGGTGATACGTCTGCACCTGCGTCTCGGCGAGGTCGATGGATTCCCCCAAGACCGCTTCGGCATCGGCCCGGGCGCGGGCCAGCTCGGTGTCGTTGTAAGAGTAGCGGAAGACGGAGTCATCGCCGGAGCCCACGATGGTCACGAAGCGCGGGAACTCGCCGGTGTCGGGCTTGCGGAGTCTGAGCAGCTCCGGAACGTTCACTCCGCGCCGCTCTACGGCTTTGGCGGTGTTTTCGATTTCTGCCAACAGGACAAGGAGGGAGTGCAGTTCCTCGCCTTCGATCACGCGCCCGTCTCCCGTGCGCACCGACATATCGTCCGCGCCGAGGAAAAGCAGTTTCCGCGTGAGCTGGTTATCGCTTTCGATGTACTCCTCGCGCTGCTTGCGCGTGATTTTGTAGAGTGGCGGCTGAGCCAGGTACACGTAACCGTTCTCGATCAGCTTGGGCATCTGCCGGAAGAAGAAGGTCAGGAGCAGCGTGCGGATGTGCGCGCCGTCCACATCCGCATCCGTCATGATGATGATCTTGTGGTAACGCACCTTGGAGATGTCGAACTCGTCCGCGCCGAATCCCGCGCCGATGGCGGTGATCATGGTGCGGATTTCAGCGTTGTTGAGGATTTTGTCGATCCTTGCTTTCTCAACGTTCAGGACCTTGCCGCGCAGCGGCAGGATGGCCTGCGTCTCGCGGTTGCGCCCCTGCTTGGCCGAGCCGCCGGCGGAGTCGCCTTCGACGAGGTAGAGTTCGCATTTGGCCGGGTCGCGTTCGGAACAGTCGGCCAGCTTGCCGGGCAGGGCCAAACTGTCGAGCACGCCCTTGCGGCGCGTCAGGTCGCGGGCCTTGCGGGCGGCGATGCGCGCGCGCGCGGCGAGGACGGCCTTCTCGACCACCTTGCGGGCCACCGCCGGGTTCTCCTCGAAAAAAGTGCCGAGCTGGTCGTTGACGATCTGCGCGACAATGCCCTCGACATCGCCGTTTCCGAGCTTGGTCTTGGTCTGCCCCTCGAATTGGGGGCTCGGAACCTTGACGGAGACCACGACGGTGATGCCTTCGCGGATGTCGTCGCCGGTGAGCGCGTCCTCGTTGGCCTTCTGCAGCCCGTTGTCGGTGATGTATTTGTTGACCGTACGGGTAAGGGCCGAGCGGAAGCCGGAAAGGTGTGTGCCGCCCTCGATGGTGTTGATGTTGTTGCAGTAGCTGTATTCGGTCTCGTTGTACGCTTCGGTGTACTGCATGGCGATTTCGCACTCGACCATGTCCCGCACGCCCGCGACATAGATGACTCCCTCGTGGACAGGGGTCTTGTTCTTGTTCAGATAATGAATGAACTCCACGATGCCGCCGTTGAAGAGGAAGGTCTCGTCACGCTCCTGCTCGTGCTCCATGTCGCGGAAACGGATCGAGACGCCGCGGTTGAGAAAGGCCAGTTCGCGCAGACGGTTTGCGAGGATGTCCCACTTGAAGGCATGGCAGGTGAAAACCGTGTGGTCGGGGAAGAAGGTGACTTTCGTGCCGGTGCCATGGGTGTCGCCGATGATTTCGAGCTGCGTGACCGGATGACCCCTTTCGTAGCGCTGGCGGTAGATCTTGCTGTTGCGGCGGACCTCGACTTCCATCCACTCGCTCAGCGCGTTCACACACGAGACGCCCACGCCGTGTAGCCCACCGGAGACTTTGTAGTTCGAGCCGTCAAACTTGCCGCCCGCATGAAGCGTGGTCAGCACCACCTCGAGCGCAGGCCGTCCTTCGGTCGGGTGGATATCCACGGGGATGCCCCGGCCGTTGTCGATGACCGAGATCGATCCGTCCGGGTTGATGGTGACGTCAATGTGCGAGCAATAGCCGCCCAGGGCCTCGTCGATCGAGTTGTCCACCACCTCGTACACCAGGTGATGATATCCGCGCTCGCCGGTGTCGCCAATATACATGGCCGGACGTTTGCGGACCGCCTCTATTCCCTCCAATACTGTGATGTTGGCAGCCGTGTAATTGCCTTCGGGGACCTCGGACTGCATGGGGTCTTGCTCTGCGCTGCGTGTATCGTCTGACATACCTTTTTCCGTGTTGGATTTGACCAACTAAATATAGCAAAAACCGGAGCCGTAAACAAACTTTTGCGCCGGAAAAATGGCGGAAAAACGGCCCGCCCGCAACCCCATGCACAACCCTGTCCCTTATACGGGTGCTAGCGTTACGTGTTCATTATATGAGTGCTTCCATGCCGATGAGCCGGAGCGGATTGATGCGGGCAATCTTCCCGCAGTCTCCCAGCGAAAGGCCCACTTCCGGAGAGTTGAGCGTCTTGACGCAATCGCGCATGAGACACGAGGATCCCCCAAGGGAGTTTGTCGACGGGCTGCGTATGAAACCGTTCGGCTCAAGAATCGATTCCCGCCCGTTTTTCCAGTAGCTGCCCGGCTCGAGCCCGCCCGGAAATGAGCAATCGGAGACCGTGATGAGTTCGTCGAGCGGACGGGAGCGGACGAAAACGCGCAGCATCTCCTTGGGAAGATGGAAACCGTCCGAGATGAACATCGGCGTCAGTCCGCGATGCGCGAGGGCTGTCCAGATCTGGTTGTTGTGACGCGGCACTTCGTTCGGCATGGCGTTGCCGAGATGCGTCCATGCCTTCACGCCGGCTTTCACCATCCGGTCGATATCCTCGGTCTTCGTGAGGTGCGTGTGGCCGAGAGAGACAACCGTTCCCTTGGCAGAGACATAGCGCGCGAATTCCTCCGCGCCCTTGCGCATCCCGCAAATCGTGACCAAGCGGACGAGTCCGTCGGACGCGTCCATCCATCGGTCGTAAACCGCCGTGTCAGGATCACGCACCCACTGGCGGTTATGCGCACCAGAATAACCGGGCACCGAGGTGACGAACGGCCCCTCCATGTGAAAGCCAAGAATCGACCGCTGGCATTCGGGATACGTCTTCATCGCCGCCCGAATGGTCCGCAGGCCCTTGACCGCCCGCTCATCCGGACAGGTCACGATCGTCGGCAAAAAATACTCGGTGTCCGCGGCATTGAGGGCGTCTGTGACTTTCTTCACGCCCTCGACCGTGAGGCTGTCGTCCGTAAACGAAACCCCGACGCGTCCGTTCACCTGCAGGTCGACCCACCTCTGCCCCTTCGCGGCGGATGCGGCAGCCGGCAGGGCTCCGCCCGCTCCACTGGCCGCGAGAACACCGGTGAGTCCGCCGAGAAAACCTCTTCTGCTAGCCTTCATTGATACGCTCCCATTACGCCTTCGGTTTCCAGCCTGGCTCGTGTTCGCGATTCAGGAACTTTGCCGTTGCGCCGTTCGGATCGGCCTTTTCCTTTTGCAACCCCGTGTTGTTTTTTCCAGATATGAGGCGCGACGCCGAAGGCACGCTTGAAGTGGCCGGAGAAGTGTTGCGAAGCGCAAAAACCGAGGTCGAACGCGAGTTGCGTGATGGGCTTGTCAGTCTCGGCCAGCAGACGCTTGGCCTTCTCCAAGCGGCAGGCAAGCTGGAAGTGATAGGGGGGCAGCCCGGTGAGCTGTTTGAAACGGCTGATGAAAAGCGAGGGTGACATGCCGGCCTCACGCGCCAGATTATCGAGGCTAACCTTTCTTTCGGGCTTTTCGCGTAGGGATTCGATAACATGGTTAATCAGGCGCGAGTGCATGATGGTGGCCTTGTGTGATGAGGCGTCGATCACGCCCATCAGCAGCGACACGCAGGCCGTGTTCAGCCCGACGGTGCGGTAAGGGCCGGCGGGTTGCTCGTAATATTTGAACAGGTGCGCGAAGGCCTGTTTGACCGCGTCGGTTTTTGCGATCATGTGGCAGGGCAGGCGATTCAGGCGTGACCAGATTTCCTGCGCCTCGCGGCTTTTGAGACGCAGGAAAGGTTGGCCGCGCCGCGGCTCGCGGATCAGCAGCCAGTAGACGACCGTGCCTTTCGGGTTGGCGGATATGCAGTGGGTGTCGGTCGGCTTGTTCAGGTAGAGGTCGCCCGGCATAATGCGGTGTTCGACGCCTTTGTTGAGCAGCGTCAGCGCCCCGCGCAGGCAGAGGCCGATTTCGAAGCATGAGGCGTGACGGTGTGCCGCGATCGGTGTGATGAGATGTCTGTAACGGCTGAAGCCAAGCACCGGGACTTCACGTAACCCAGCCTCGGTCAGATCAAGGGCACGGCGCTCTGGCGTGTCAATGTAGGTGACAGTCAGCTTCTCGTCCTTCTTCTTCGCGCGCACGCGCCCCCTGGCTCTTTTCGTCGTCTTCATGGGTGTGCCCAAGTGTCCGGCATCGTTTTCACGCCTATTACAGCTTCCCAAGCTTCCCACATTCCTGTGTGCCGTGTCAATCTTTGCAGGCAGTGCAAATGGTTTTTGGGTTTCAGGTTCTTGGTTTCCGGTTTTAAGTTCCATCCGCAATCACGGAATACTGACCCACTTCCGCCATGACAAACACCGGCTGTTCGCCGTCACCTTGCGGCTGGGATTGGCGAGGCAAGGCGTGTCGCCAGCATTGGAATAGACGTAATAGGGTTTGTTTTGGCTTGCATGCCGAACCGCCGCACACTTTGGTAATAGTTGCACGTCGTGCACTTTTTATCCGTTCTTCATAATCCTGCTGCTTTCTTCAAATCTTCCTGTGTGATGATGGTTGAGTCCGGCGGGGGGGGTGTCCATACCCTTGATCAAAAAAACACCGACGCCAACCAAAATCAAGAAACAGACAATGCCAATGACAACAGACAATGCACATGGCGCTTTCAACCGAAGCATTATTTTAACGACTGTAAAGGAGAGTACTAAAGCGATGCCCAAATAAATGATCATTTGATTCCATCCTTAGTCTTGCCCGCGGGAACATGTTTCCTCCGTCTGGGTGCTTCTGCTTCGTCAACTTCAATCATTCTTTGTCTTTCCATTATTCTATCCCCTTTAAAATAGAGTAGTAGCACATGATTTTGGGACGAGTTGGTTTTAGTCATAAACTCCACACACCAATCGTAGTTGTTCTCTTTATATATACGGGGCACATCAAAGTCGGCGGGAGAAACAACTTCTGCTTTGCAGTACTCCATTAGAGCTTCTTTTGCCAGTGCCATATTTGGAGCCTTTGGTGGTTGATCGCATGAAAGATGCAACATCGCGCAACCGGTTAAAGCAAGGCAAGGCAATGGTTTTAATACCATTTCCGTCCTCCTTTTCCAGGGTTTTGCTTATCACGACAACAATTTCCGGTGCCTGTTATTCGTTTTGATCCTCGAATTTCTATCCAATACGGTTTGCCCGATATCTTGTTTCTTCCCACCCATGTTAGTGCCTCTCCTATTGCTCCTCTGTGAGTCGATGCATTAAAATCATAGTAATCATCAAAACTCTTCAATTGTCCGTTAAAATTCCAATCCCCACTTTCTTTTACAACAAGAGTTCCCTCTAGTTTTAAAGAAATGTTGCCAAGAAACAAAGCTTGGTCATCTGAAGTGCTAAAGGGAAGATTATCATTTTTGTTGCCCCATTTGATCTGGTAACTCCCGGGCTTGCAGTTCGTTAGCTGCTTAGCAATCTGCGGAAACTGTTCAACTCCTACTTTGGTGGTATCAATCTCATCAAAGGCCATGGTAAGAGGCGTTCGCTCCTTCGGATTTTTAGGGTTGTCAGCACCTGATTTATAATGCGCCAATGCTTCTGAAGACGTTAGTAAACCAAGAAAGTCAATAAAAGATATTGGCGAGTTTCCGCAAAACACGTATAGATTTGCTTCTCCGTGTTCTTCCATAGGATCACGACTTAGCCACCGTCCCTGTTCCGGACTGTAGAATGCTCCCGCATTCATTGAAGCAAGTGCGATCCCAATAATGACCAGGCACCTTACTTCCATTTCATAACCTCCGTTTCGCATCATTGATGTATGCCTGCGTAAGTTTTGAGTTCGGGAATCCGCGCAGTGAAATCTCATAGGCCTCCACGGCTTGCTGATATAAACCGTTTGCTTTGAAGCAAACCGCACGGGTACTCATAAGCAAACTCAATTCTTCTATCGGCGTGTGCGTTTTGAGATACTTCTCATCTATGCGTTCCGCTTCCGTGAACGGGTGAGGATAAGTCAAATAATGCGAATCGGGAAAAATATCCACGCCCCGTATGGACGGTTCGATGTTAAACGTTTCTTGCTGGTCTTGCCATCGGCAAAAAAGATGCCCCTTGCTGGAGGCCAGATAAAGCGGATATCCGCATTGCCGCCCCAAGGCGACAACTAAAAATGGCAGGGAAGCGCAAGTGCCTTTTTGTCGTTCAATCAAACCGTGCAGAAACAAATCTCGTGAATCCTTGAAGAAACGTGTGCTTTTCCAGTCCTGCATGGCTCCCGAACGCACAAGCTCCATGTTGTATCCGCATTTCAAGTCTTCCTTGAATGTCAGGACAAGTGTGATGGCTTTGAACTTCGAGAGTGAGTTTTCGTATTTTGCCGGGTTCCGGTAGAAGGTCGGCAAATATTTCTCCTCCGCTTTTTTGACAACCTCCGCCCATCTGTCCAGTGTTTGTAGGTATTCGTCTAACTTGATGTTTTCAGAATTTGGCAGTCCGGTGGCAGAAAGCAGGTTCATCCGGGCGATGTCCACTCGCGCCAATTTGTCCTCCGGCAAGTCCAGCAGTTCTGACAACGTTTTAGGTTCGACCGGCGCATGTCGCCATAGATAAATGGCAATGGGCACCCCACACATCCCCATCAGCAACAAGCTCGCCAAGAGGATGCGCTTCTTTTTGGTCGGTGTTTTGCGTTGCTTTGCGCTTCTCATTGTCCCAAAAGTGCTATCGGGTCTGTTCTATGAACGTGGGCAACCCCCACACGACGAGGTCATGGTAGCCGCGCGGACGGCTATGGTCAAGTGCTTGTTTTTTCTCACACAAAGGCACTAAGGTCACAAAGGTTTTTTGAACCGCCAAGACCGCCAAGTCGCCATGATTTTCATGAAGTTTCATGTGTTTCATGGTTTCACTTGAACGTTGAAAGTTTCACGTTCTGCGTTCGGAGTTCTGCGTTCAATCACGGGATGCTGACCCTCCTCCGAGAAACAAGTGAAAGCCGTAGTGTCTCGTCGCAGCGCGGTCGGAACGCTGATTGGGTGTCAGACGGATGTCA
>JALHET010000358.1 GCA_022839525.1 Lentisphaerota bacterium | reverse complement strand
GGCGGGCGTGAGTTCTATGTGCGGTTGCGCCCGTATTACTCTCCGTATGGGGCAATACATGTGGTCACGGATGATCCTGCTGTTCCCCCGGTCGAGATGGTGTTGGTGGGGGACAACCAGTGGCAGGGCATGGTGCCCCGCACAGACGTTGCGGAAACGAACCTGAGCTTTTATTTTAGGGCTGCCCGGGCGTACGTGCCGGATGCGGACACGTTTTCGACAAACATCGTGTGCTGGAGTGAGGCGGCGCAGACCGGCGTGGGGCGCGTGCCGTTCGGTGGCGTGTGCGTGGAAACAAACGACGCGGGGCGTATCCGGGTGAAGGCGGGTTCAGGCGGTTACATTATGGTCTCCTTTAACACGGGCACGAAGGAATACATGACCCGGCGTGCCGAGTATCAGAACTTTAACGCGTGGCCCGCGCCGCCGGAAAAATTTTCCGAGAGCAGTGGACAGAGCGCCAAACAGAGTTTCGCGAACTCCTTTGAGACATGGCCGGTCAGCGCGGAAGTGCGGTATCCCGAGTTTTTCGACCTCATCAGTTCCATACCGACCACCAACGTTTATTCGCGGGAGCCGTTCCCGACGCCGCGAAACTGGATGGCGGGGAGTGCGGCGTTTGTGGTTGAACGGGTGGACGCCGACATTTATAATAAGCCCGGGAGCTGGACGGGCATCACGGTTCAAAATCATGCGTTGCGCCTTATGGGCGGCAACAGCGCGTTGGGGCTCGGGTATGTGCACAACACGCGCGCGTCGCGGACGGATGGCATCAAGGCGCTTTCCTTCAAGTACCGTTTGGGGCAGCCGGCCAGTAATATTGATGTGACGTATGACCGGACCGGCATGACGAAAACGAATTACATGATCAAGGTGGGCGCGAGGGTCTACGGGACCATGTCGCCGGAACGGCCTTTCATGTCGGTGATCGGATATTATCGGGATGCTTGGAACTTCTACGAATACCGGGTCAGCCAGATAAGGGTCGGCACGGATGAGTCCCGCCTTGAGCATCAGTTGTACAAATGGGCGGGCGGGGTACCCCAGCTGCTCTCCACACACGCAACAAAAGATGACGCAGATATTCTCGGACAACGCCAACTTGAAATGAGGCTCTTCAATGAATCGACGGGTACACGGATACGTTGCTTTTGTGTTATATCTGGGACTGTTGGCTTAGAACGGATCAATCTCGTGGATTCTACTGCCAATTCTCCGCACACATACGGTACCTACGGGTTTCTCTCCGCCGATTGCGAGGCCGGTTTCTCACAGGCGTTCACCCAACCGACTTCAACCGGTGCGAACCTGGTGGGAACAACGACCGAGACAGTTTTGTATGGGGACGACAATATAACCGGCCAAATTAGCAACTGGGTTACGCCTCCAGGGCGGTACGCCTTTAATCTTGACTCTAATCCGAAACGCATTCAGGCTGTGATTCCCGACCAGAGATTGGGCGTGTATCTGCAGACGGCGGAACCCGGCTCAGATGCCGAGCCTTCTGCCCCGGGCACTACCGGCTGGAAGAAATTTCAGGAACTCACGGTCACAGGATTCGGGTATTCGACCAATGCCGTGACCGTCAAAGACTGGAAAACGCAGTATGTGATGTTGCAGGTGAGCGGAATGACGAACACGCTGTCGGTGACCGATGTGGCGGTGGACGAACTGGCGGTGACCTCGTGGCGCGGGCAGCAGTCCGGTTCTGGTGCGGAGGACACTTGGCTCGCGACCGAGGCGTGGGTGGTCTCGAACAATGTGTCCGAAGGACATGTCGTCCAACTCGACCATTCGCGGGCGAACCCGGATAAGGCTCAAGCCATCCGCTCCCTTCTGCTGGAAACCGGTATGGGCATGATGGAGTTCGATTACCGTGTTCTCCGCGGGCCGGCGCAGCTCACGGTGCAGTATGCGCCAGAGAACGACAGCGAGGCGTGGGAACCCGTGCAGTCGTATGTGGTATCCAATGCCAGTTGGGCGCATATCTATGCCTATCTCGGGACGAACGCGCCGGGGTATTTGCGCGTGCTCAATGACCGGAGCGGCGCATACAGCAACGCATTGGTTGAAATCAATGACATGATGGTATGGGACGAGCCCGTGGTGGAGGACACATCGTGGCGCGCGTATAATGTCAAGATCACCGATACGGATCTGCAGCGTGTCCTGCTGGACGAGACCAAGGCGTGTTTTCTGAACAACAGCCAGACGCTTGACGCCGACCCCATCCAGAACCAGAACGTGCCTTTCCTGCAGTCGCCGGTCTTGCCGA
>JALHET010000357.1 GCA_022839525.1 Lentisphaerota bacterium | reverse complement strand
GCAGGGCGAGAAAGCGGCGGGCCGGGTCGCGGAAAACGCCGCCGCCGTTCTCGTACGCTAGGGCGATGAGCCAGAGCGTGAAGGATATGCCGAGGAAAACAAGTAACATCTGGGACATCATATCATCACCTATATTTGGGCGTTTTGCCAACCGCTTGCGCGTTGGGCGTTGGGCGTTCTTCCCGCCCTTCGCTCCCTATCGGTGCCGGTAGCGGTCCCGATCCCGATAGCGATCCCGATCCCGATAGCGACAGCGGTGCCTTAAATCGGGAGGGGCAAGCGTCCGCTTGCCCGGACGGGCGGGGAGGCCCGCGTTCCGGACTTTTCATCTCCGGTTTCAAAGTCATCCTCCCGTTTCCGCCCGGAGCCCCGGGCGGCCGGCTTAACGTCATTTGAGTTCCAGAAGCGCGCCGTCCGGGAGGAACCTCGCGCGCACGGTTTCGTTGGCTCCGGCGTGGCCGCGCGCGGTGACGCGCAGGGTGTCCCATGTGTCGGGCCGCAGCCATCCGGGGAGGGGCCCGGCGGGGAGGCCCGCGAAGGCGACCGCGCCGTCGCGGTCGGCGAAGGACGGGGGCGGGCAGCCGCCCGCGGCGGTGACGCGGATGATGGCGGTGAGCTTCTGGAGGCCGTTGGAAGACACGGCGGGGGCGGCGTGGCGGGTGCGCAGGCCGCGCGGCGCGATGAACCACTCGCCGCGGTCCCAGCCCACGGTCACGTCGGCCTCGCCCGCGTCGAGCGCGCCGTCCGCCGGGGCGGCGTCGCGCCCGAGGCTGACCTGCACGTTGTTCGAGGGCGTCGCCTCGAACGTCATCTCCAGGCGGAACGTGCGCAGCCCGTTCGTCCGGCCTGCGGGCAGGGCGTGGGAGGCCGACGTTTCGCGGTCGGCGAAAGGCGGCTCCGGCAGGCGCGGCACGTCCAGCGTGACGGCGGATGCCGCCAGCGTTGCCGCCGCGGCCAGCGTTGCGTATGCGGTGCGTTTCATTTTTTCGGTCCCTTTCCTGTTTCGCGGCAGGGAAAAGGCGCGGACCCCGCTCCGTGCCTCCTACGAGGTACCGTCAAGCACCTTTGGAGAAGCCCGGCGGCGGGGCCGCGCCCGGTCGGGCGCGTCCCCGCGCGTCTCGCTTTGCCGTATAATTAATGGATTTTCGTAGGAAGCGTTCTGCGCGAAAGCGCAACAATCAAATCAGTCTGTGGGGTCCGGTCTTTTCCTCATGCGTTGTCCTTGTTAATTCAATCAGTCTAGCCAATCACCGGGATAAACATACTCCTTTTTCCGGGAGGTTCGCAACCGTTTTTTTCAGGTTGCGGGTTGAAGGGGACAGGTTACACGTTGCGGGTTGCAGATTGCGGGTTTCGGCGACTCCTCCTGCCTACCTGCCATAACTTGGGCGTTGGGCGTCGAACGTTAAGACAAGTTATAACCGCAAAGATTTTCTGGATTGACACGTTTCGTCCATCCCGGAGCCAATGCGGTTTGTCGGGGGACTTTTCACTGAACGAATCAGCGAACGGACACCCGAGCCGGGCGCATACGGGACATTTCGTGTCCGATACGTTCTCGACGCTGCGGTCGTTCCTGAAGACGGTGTCGCGGTCGTTGACATCCTGAAGGAATACGTGAAGAGGTGAACCGCATGGCGATGGCGTTAAAAATGGGGTTTATCTGTCGGCTGAAAGGGCTTATCATATCCCTATTTTAACCGTTATGAACGGCTCGCGTTACGTGAATGTTTTGAAAGGGCGTCCCTTATGGAAAATGCTCCGGCTCAATCGGCCCACCCCCCTGTCGTGCAGCGGCACCTCGTGTTCCCATTTGTACTGACAACCTCTTTGTTTGCCTTATGGGGTTTTGCCAACGACATCACCAACCCGATGGTCGCGGCCTTTAAAAACATCCTGCTCATCAGCAATTTTGAAAGCTCCCTTGTCCAGTTCGCCTTTTACGGGGGTTATTGCGTGATGGCCATCCCGGCGGCAATCTTCATCAAGCGTTTCACCTATCAGGCCGGTCTCATCCTCGGTCTCGCCTTGTACGCAACGGGCTGTCTCTTGTTCATCCCCTCGGGCTGGATGATGGCCTTCTGGGCTTTTCTGCTCGCCTATTTCATCATGACCTGCGGACTCTCGTTCCTCGAAACCAGCGCCAATCCCTACATCCTGTCGCTGGGGCCTGAAGAGACGGCAACCCGCCGCCTCAATTTCGCACAGGCGTTCAACCCCATAGGCTCTCTCACGGGCATGCTTGTGGCCAAGAATTTTATCCTCCAAAAACTGGATCCCATGACC
>JALHET010000037.1 GCA_022839525.1 Lentisphaerota bacterium | reverse complement strand
GAAGGTTTGCGCGCTGGCCGAGAGGTTGCTCACGGGGCCGTCAAGGGCGATCCGGTTGCCGCTCAACGTAAATGCGCCCGCGCCGCTGCTGAAGATGATACCGGCGAACAGGGTGTCTTCCGGAAAGTCGTTGACACTCGCAAGCCTGGCGGTGCCGCTGAAGACCAGCGTGTCGTTCGCTACTGGCGCCGTGCCGCCCCAGTTGGCGGGCGTGCTCCACTTGGCGTCGCCCCCGCCGCCGGTCCAGGTTCGGACCTCCGCTTGGAGACAAATTCCTGTAAAGCAAACAGCCATAACCACACCGGGTTTTCTCACTGTCATCACGCACCTCGCTTTCGAGTCATTATTGCTAGAAACACCTTTTATTCGAACACGACCAAAGAATACCCTTTATGGACGGGGATTGTCACCTGAATATAGCTTCCCGCCTGTTGAAAAGAGAGGGACGCCTTGTCCGGGGCCAGATAGACGTGCCGGGGCGTTTTCCCGTCATGGCGGAGGGAAATCTTCACCTGGTGAAGCTCGATCGGCTCCTCGATCATCTGGGTCTTGCCCCTCAGTTCGGGCACATACGAGAGGATGTGCACCATTTTCCGGCCCGGCTGTCCGGTGACAAACGCCCGGCTGAACGACGGCAGGTTCTCATGTTTGAACAGCGGTTCGGGCAGGAACGTGTTGAGCACGTTGGCAAACACGGTCCTCAGCGGCTTGTCCGTGACCGTGTCCGGCGGGGTGTAGTAAACGGCGTACTCACCGTCCCATCCGAGGTTGTAGTAGGGTTTGACGAGGTGGGCTTCCGCACGGGTGCCCGGCAAGGGCTCGACATCGATGCCGGTTGAATAGAGCGACAGGGGCATGTCGGGCAGCCCGCGGTTGAAATTTTTCCCGACGGTGAAGTAGGCCGGGTTGAACGTGTTGGCGCCCAGATATTTCACGCCCCACTCTTTCTCCAGCGCGAAGCGCTCCCTTTTCTCGTCGAGGCCGGAGCCGCCGCTTGCGATGACCGCCTTGCCGGCGGCGATGTGTGCCTTCACGCGGCGGGCGGTTTCAGCGCTAAAGAGAATGTCGTCCGGGATGACCAGCACCCGGTAGTGGCTCCAGTCGGAAGCCAGCGTGACCACATTGAACTGCTGCTTGAGTTCGGAGAGCATGCGCACCGCGCTTTTAAGTTGCATGTCGTAGCGTATCTTCATCTTCTCGCTGCTCTCGGGATAGACGATGGCGATTTCGGCCATGTTCTTGGCCTGGTCGAACCACGGCTCAAAGGTCTGCAACTCTTTGTAGATCTTCTCGATCCGGTCCAAAACCGCAGTTTCCAGATCGCCGCGCGGGTGGAAATGGCCCCCGACGTTAGGGCGCATGCCGTTCGCCAGGCCGTACAGCAGTTCCGACTTGATCGCCGCCTCGGGGCGCAGCCCGCCGAAGTCGCCCCACTTGTAGAAGCGGCCGGTCATGTTCAGCACAGGCCTGTCCCCCAGCGTACGCACATAATGGGACAGGACCGGCAGGTACTCGTATCCCCAGCTTCCCGCGGGCAGGCATTCCACCTCGGCATACGTGCTGAACGCGGCCTGATCCTCGAAACTAGGCCCGTTGTGGTAAATCAGCAGGTTCGGCTTAATGGCGGTGGCGGCTTTGTAAATGTCTTCTGCCAGCCTCAGGGCCGAATCCCCGGCAAATTTGACGACCGCCGCCCGGTTCGAATAATCGATGCCCCGTTTCTTCATCTCTTTCACGCAGATGGGGCACACGCAGTCGTAGTTCCCGAGGCAGTCGATAAAAATCCCCGAGACCGGATAATTCCGGACGACTTCCTCCACCATCGCGATCAGGTGGTCGCGGTAGGGGGAGTTGTAGCACATCGTCCTGACGAAGGGGGTGAGGCGGTTTTCGAGGTACTCCCTGCCGTCGAAGCGCAGGGTCGTCCAGTCGCGGTGAAGGACGCCCTCCGCGCTGCTGATGCCGCCGTTCAGATAGGCGGTCAGGGCAATCCCCTTGCGTTGGCAGGACTCCGCCAGTTTGCCGAACAGATCGTACGTGAGCGACGGGTGCCGGGTGCCGATCTTGGTGTTGTAATACGCCATCCCCAAGTTGCACCTGGCGTGAAACGTCAGGTAATCGACCCCGCACCGTTTGATCCGGTCGGTGAAGGCCTCCACATCAAACCCCGCGCCGACATCGGGGCAGGCGGGCATGGTGTGGTTGTCGTAGAACAGCGCATACTTCGGGTTATGGATTTTTGCGGCGTTTTTTTCCGGGTTCGTCTTCTCTTGCGGAAAAGCCTGTAAAGCCGCCACCAAACACATTCCCACGATCACGCTCTTTTTCATTGCCTCATCCTTTAGCTGCTTGTTTTGCCGAAACGGCTGTTCTCCGTTTATCCGGATCTTTCAAGTGAAGGTAACACTTACAAAAAAGTATCACACATGTCTGCGCATCGACAACACCTTTTACCATCGGTTTCCGTTGACTCTTTGCGCTCTCTTCCCGCATACTAAAACCATTCGTTTAAACCAATGCGTTATGGGTAACCCCGATGGGAGAGTTATGAAACACAGGTTGAAAAAAACATCGCGGCGGGAATTTCTCGGGACTCTGGCGGTTGGCGCGGCGGCCGGCCTATTGGAAAGCGGTTGCCGGTCGGCCCGCCTGCCTGGCTGGTGGGCGGAGCCCGTCGAGCCGTCCCCGTCAAAAGACTTTTGCTTCACCGCGCCGTTCGACGGCGGCGTCATCCACGAGCAGAGCGGCGCGCCCGTCTTGGGGTTTGAAACCGGGGCGGGCGGGGCGCGCCTGCTGAAGGTCGAGGTGTCCGGCGTGGTTCCTCCGGGCGTGACGCCCGAGCTTTTCACTGCGGACGGCCGGGCCATTCCCGTGGCGCTCCAGAACGGCGCCTTCCGAGGCGCCGCGCTGCTCCGGGACCGGGTGACGGAGATCCGGGCCCGGGCCGTGATCGGCGGGGAGCGCCGGGTTATCCGCACCCGGCCCGTGTGGGCGAAAAACTCCGCGCCGCGTTTCCGCTGCTACATCGACGACCACAGCTTCTTTTTCCGGGACATCGCCCGCCAGCGGTACAAGAGCGTCTTCGACTGCTTCTACCTCGGGAAGCTCCGCGACCTGAACCGGAACTTCGGCGTCAAGATCAACCTGAACTGCTTCAACACGACGCCGGAGCGCGACTTCAGCCTCTCCATGTTCCCGGACATCTACAAGTCCGAGTTCGAGGACAACGCGCACTGGCTCCGGCTGGCGTTCCATTCCGAGAACGAGTTCCCGGACATCCCGTACCTGAACGCGACGCCCGAAAAGCTGGCCGCCGATTTCGATCTTGTCGCCGGGGAGCTGAAGCGGATCGCGGGCTCGGCCTACACGGCCGGCCTGCAGATCCACTGGGCGGACGTCCCGCCGGACTGCTATAACGTTCTGGCCGACCGCGGGGTCAGGATGCTCCCGACAAGGGGCCGCAAGCCTGACGCGAAGGAAAAGAAGATCTGCGATTATCACCTGCCGGACCCGGTCCTCGAGTATCTGTACTACCAGCAGGGGTGGATGCATTTCGAGAGCGGCCTGATCTTCTACAGTGCCGGAACCGGCACGCGCGAGTGGATTCCGGTGGACAAGACCGTTCCCGGCCTCCTCAAGCACATTGAGAATCCCGCCAAAAACCATTTGCTCAATATCGCCGGGCACGAGCAGTTTTGGTGGCCGTTCTACAAGAACTTCGTCCCAGACCTCTACGAGCGCTACGCGGCGGCTTTCCGTTTTGTGCTGGACCGGGGTTACCGGCCCATCTGGATCGAGGACGGGTTTTTCGGCGGCGCGAGTTAACGTTTTACGTGTAGGCAACGCTCAAGTTATCGACAAGGAGTATCAGATGAAACGGTTTCAGAAAAAAATGGTTTATGGGATGGCGGGCGTTCTGTTGCTCACGGGGTGCCGGTCTGAAAAGGGCGGGGTCTCCCAGGCGGATGTGCCCAAAGGTTGCGTCACGTTTTATGTCTCAACCAAGGGCAACGATGCCTGGTCCGGCAGTTTGCCCAAGCCGAACTGGGCAGGAACGGACGGCCCGTTCGCCACAGTCACCCGCGCGCGCGATGCCGTCCGCGCGCTGAAAGCGTCCGGGCCGCTCCCGGCACCGGTGGCGGTGCTGCTGCGCGGGGGCCGGTACTACGTCACCGAACCGTTCCGGTTCGGCCCCGAGGACTCGGGAACCGAGTCGTGTCCGGTCACGTACGCCGCATACCGGGGGGAAACGCCCGAGCTGATCGGCGGCCGGCGGTTGACCGGGTTCCAGCCAGCGGACAAAGGGCAGGTGTCGCTCGCGCTGCCTGAGGTCAAGGCGGGGACATGGACATTCCGGTCGCTGTTCATCAACGGCGAGCGGCAGATCCGGGCACGCTTTCCGAACATTGACCCTGCCGACCCGTACCGGCGGGGTTTCCTGTACAACGGCGTCCGCAGCGGCTTGGGGGATGTGGTCGGCTGCATCCATAACGTCGGCGACTGGATGGAGTACAAGATGACGGTTCCTGCCGCCGGCGACTACACGTTCTGGATGTTTTATTCGGCGATGAATAATAGCCCTTCGATGAAGGCGGGCATGTCGGAGCGTACCGAGCTGATCGTGGACAACGGCACGCCGGTCCCGCTAAGGAACCTGACCGACACGGGCGGGTGGAGCACCTTTAAATGGAGCCCTGCCGCGACCGTCAAACTGACGTCCGGTGAGCACGTCATGCGCTGGCGGAATGTGAAGGGCGGGGGACTGAACCTGGTGGCCTATGCGTTCTGCAACGATCCGGCCTGGAAACCCGTGGACGAAACTCCGTCAGCCGTCGCCGCCGGACGCCATCTCGTTTTGGTCAAGGCGGCCGACTTCGTGGCGTCGCACGGGAAGCAGTTGACGGTGAGCGGCTTCAGTGGCAAAAAATCGGCCACCCTCATCTCGTGCCCGCCCGATGTTTTCAAGCCCGCCTGGCTTGCGCCCGACGTTGAACTCCACATCTACCAGTCTGGCTCGTGCCGGGCGTTTATGGAGATTGTTTCGATCCAGGGCTATGACCCGGAAACCCATGACATCAAGCTGCAAGGCCCGGAGTGTCTGGCAGCGCTGGCGGCGGGGGACCGCTACTACGTGGAAAACGTCTTTGAGGAACTCGACAGCCCCGGCGAGTGGTATTTGAACCGGCAGACCGGCGTTCTGACCTGCCTGCCCAAACCGGGCTTCACGGACAAATCCGAAGTGATCGCGCCGGCTGTGAAGCGCATTTTTGACATCCAGGGCACGGACGGGAAGGATCCGGTGACGCACCTGCGCCTGTCCGGACTGACCCTCCGCTGCACGGATTGGGAACTGGGTGATGGCAGCGCCGGGTACGGCATGGGCAGTGACGGGGTGGTGTATCTCGGGAATGCGGAGGGCTGCGCGGTGGAGAACTGCGAGTTCCGCAACACCGGGAAATATGCGGTGTGCATCAAGAGTGGCCGCGGGAACCGCGTCGAGGGGTGCGGGATCGCGCACAGCGGCGGCGGCGGTGTGCTGATCCTCGACAGTTCCGGCAACACGGTGACCGACAACCACATCCGCCATTGCGGCGAGGCCTACAAACACAACGGCGGCGTGGTCTTGCAAGGGACTCAGTCGTCGGGGAACACGGTCTCTCATAATGCGATCCATGACATGTCGCGCTACGGCATTTCGCTGAAGAACGCCGGAAGCACCAACGTGGTGGAATACAACCGGGTTCAGAACACCAGTCTGGAAACGTACGACACCGGCGCCATCGAGGTTACACAGGGGAACCGCGAATTCCGTTCCGGCAGCGTCATCCGCGGCAATCTGGTCGCTGATTCGATCGGGTATTCCACGGTTGGCGACAAGCCCCGTTTTATGTCGTGGGGCATCTATCTGGATTCGTTCGCCGGTGGATACGAGGTGACCGGAAACATCACCTACCGGAATTCGCACGGTGGAATCATGCTGCAGGGCGGCAAGGACAACCGCGTGACGAACAATATTTTCGTGGACAGTTGTCAGATGCAGGGGCTCCTCGCCAATTATATCGACAACTCGCGCGGCCAAGTGTTGGAGCGCAACATCTTTTACTGGACCATCCCTGACGCCGTCCTGTACGCCACCGGCAAGCTTATGACCCCGGAGGTCGTCCGGGTCGACAGCAACCTGATTTTCCAGGTCGGCGCCCCAGAGCCGCGCATGGGGTGGGGGGGGTGGACGTCCTTCGCGGACTGGCAGGCGCGCGGGTTCGACACGCATTCCGTGTATGCCGATCCGCTCTTTGCCGATCCGGCCAATGACGACTACGCGCTGCGCCCCGGCTCGCCGGCGTTTAAGCTGGGTTTTGTGCCCATCGACGTCAGCAAAATCGGCCCGGTCAAGCGGCGCTGCTCCTGCCCGGTCGTTCCGGCGGGGCCGCTGTTCTGGCCGCCCGCTCCCGCGGCAACACCCGGGCAGGTTGACGCCAAGCAGCAAAAGCGGTAACGCCCTGCCGGTCACTCCAAGATGCGCTTCAGCTCCTGAGCGGCATGGCAAGAATCACGGCTTCTTCAACAGGCTGCTAGCCCCCAAACACAAAGTTCCAGAGCAAGCCGATTATAGCGATGATGAACAGCAGCAGGCACCGGGGAGGAGCAATTCAACGGCTCTCTTCAGATCCTTGGGAACAGCGGCACCGCGCATGAGGAAGCCGGCGAGGCAGGCGAGCGCCAACCTAGCACGGGGATCGCCGTTTTCAGCCTGGCTGCGCCACTCAGCGATGCGGCTGGATTGTGGTGCTGCGGATCGTTGGTCGGGTTTAGCACTACCCGATACATGCACGAAAGCGGCATAACCGCCTGAAGGATGGGGTTTGTTTTTCATCGTATTCCGATGGTAACGGGTTGCGGTACTGGGAGTCAATCGCGAAGAGTGACCCAAACACCCCGATTGCGTTCCGGGCCCGAATCCATTGGACGCAGGGGCGACGCACCGTGTACACTGTCTTTATCTTTTTTTGGGTGTGAACCCGGGCAGGGATGGGTTCAGTAATGTATACGCCTGAGGGAAAGGAGTCCCATTCATGAAAAAAACGCTGTTCCTGGTCTTGCACGCCGCAGCGGCGGTGTGCGCATCTGCAGCCTCGCAATACACATGGGTCAACGGCTCGACAGACTGGGAATCCGAATCGAGTTACGTGGAAGATGGGAAACCGGCCGTAGGAGACGTCGTTTATTTTCCCGCGAACACCACCGGCAGGGTTGATGACGCCTCGATTGCGTTCGTCTCCACGCTCAGCCGTATCGCGTTGCAGGATCCCTCCAGTGTGCTCGTGATCGACATCTCAACCAATGCGACGCTCGGCTGCGGTGTCAACCGCGGCGAAATCCTTAACTCGGGTACGGTCTACAAGCGGGGCGCGGGTACGCTTCAACTTGCCCTGTCCGCCACCTATTCCTATCACACGGCCTGGATCATCGAGGAGGGCGACCTCAAAATGCCGCAGGATGTAGCGAGTTCTTCTACGCAGTCCTTTTACGGCAGAATCACGGTGAACGCGGGCTGCACGCTGTACACGATGTACCCCGGGAAGTCGCGCGTCAGAGAAATCTCGGGTATGGGTATCGTGACGAACGTCGCCGAAACCGGCTCCGAACATCTGGATATCTATGGATTCAGCACCGCCACCCCGTCCGTCTTTCCGGGTGTGATCGCGGGCGGCACCCGCGTCTATTCGCGCGGCAACGTCTATCTCACGGGCACGAACAACACGTTCCTCGGCACTTGCTCCGCCTACAATTATAATTCCGCGCAAACCTTGGGCATCACGGGGCTCCGGAAAATCGGCAAGATCGGCGAACCGTCTTCATCGGGGGTCGGTTCGCACATCACCACACGCGAGTACTCGGGGTGCATCCGTTACCTCGGCGACGGCGAAACGACGGACAAGGTGTTCCAATTCGACTATTCGACGACGCGGCCAGCCGAATTCGACGCCGGCGCGACAGGCGGCATCACCTTTACGGGCGACTGGAAATTCCCCGAGACATCCGCCCCCCAGATGCTACAGCTCGTCCTCAACGGCTCGAACACCGCAGAATGCGTTTTCTCAAACGCGTTCACCTCGTACACGCGTGGCGGAACAAACTTCACGTATTACATCAAGAAGACGGGCTCCGGGACGTGGCGTTTCGCGGACCATCCCGACCGTAAACAGACGGGTGTGCTCGCGGTGGAGGAGGGCACGGTCCGGTTCGATTCGATCGCCGAATCGAACGAGGTGTGTTCGCTCGGGCTTTCCACGACCCTTTACAAGGATGTCACCGGTGTACAGGCTCCGGCGAACCGCGTCAACTACGCATTCCTGCTGGGCGGCGGGGCGCCCACGGGCACACTTGAATACACGGGTGCGGATATCGCGCTGTGCCAGACCCGGCCGCTCGTGGTGAAGGGGCAGGGCAGGCTCAAGAACTCCGGCGGCCAGCTCCGTATCGGCGGGATCTCTTCGGAAGGCGCGGGCACGAGCACCTTGTTCCTAGACGGTGTTTCCGGGGAAGACAACCTGCTTTACGATGTGACGGACGGCGACGGGGGGACGCTCGCGCTCGTCAAGGAAGGAAGCGGCAAGTGGATCCTTTCGGGCGAGCAGTCGTTGAGCGGCCCGGTGGACGTGCGCGCGGGCACGCTGGTCGTCAAAAACCTCACGGGCAAGCCCTACACCTGGTTCCGCTTTACGATGAAGGAGAACGGTTACGAGTGCGACCGTTACGACACCACCGGCATCGGCGACGATACTGGCGCGGGACGGCGGATATACAGTTTGGCTGAAATCGCCCTGTACGATGCGTCGAACCGCCGCCAGAACATCGGCCTCGGCACGAATTCCACGATCACCAGCACGCTGCGGCCCGGCAACACTCTGGTCGAAAACAGCAAGAATCTATCCTATTATCAGGCGGGCGGTGGGGGGCGCGTGCAACTGCTGTTCAACGACATCGGCACCTATTCGGACGCGATCGTCATTTATCCCGCAGCGGCACCCGCGATCGACAACCCCGCCACGCATTGTCCGATCGTCATGCGGCTTACCAACGGGGCTCCGGAAATTGCCTCCTATGACCTATGCGCGGCGCGGGGCACGAACAGCACTTACCTTGGCCGTTCGCCGACCGCGTATTCACTTGAAGGCAGCGTGGACGGGATCGGCTGGGATCTGCTCGATGAAAACAACGCGGCCGAAATCCCGCCCAAGAACGAAAGCTGGTATTGCGACAGTGCCACCTTCACGAATGGCGCCGTCCGTTCCGGGTTCCCCGTCTGCGGGCATTCCCTCGGCGGCGGCACGCCGTTCAGGAACGTTTCTTCCGTGTCAGTGACGCCGGGCGCGAAACTTGTCGCGGACGGCGACGTGACCCTCAAAGGCCTTACGGTGGACGCTGTGGCTGGGGCGGGCGTGATCGACGGGTTCTCGTTCGCCGCGTCGGGTACGCTGAATATTGTGAACCTGCCCGACAGCCCCTCCGTCACAATCCCCATTCAGGTTACGAACTCGACCGATTTTGCGGATGTAGCGGGCTGGGAGCTGAAGGCCGACGGCGAAGCGTGCCCGCAGAAGGCGTTCCGCGTCTCGAATCAGGCGATCCGCATCATCCCTAAAGGGACCGTGATCCTGCTCCAGTAAGAGTTGCCACATGCGGACGTCGAAAGCGCATTTCGGTTTCCTTTTGATCATTGCATCAGCGGTTGCCGGGCTCCGGGCAGGGGAACTTGCCGTAAACGGAATGTTCTCGGGGGCGGGCGCAGACGGTTTTCCGTCCGGCTGGGCGCCGCACCTGTACGAGCGTTACCGCCCGCCCGCGTCGGTCGAAACAGCGGAAGAGCCCGGACGGAAGGGAAACGTCCTCCACGTTTTCAATATCGCCGCGCCCGGCGGCACGGCGCTCATGACGGTGCCGCGTTTCGCGGCGGTATCCGGGAATGTCGCCGTCGTGTCTTTCGCCGCGAAAGGACGCGGCAAGGCCTTTGTCCGGCTCTACCAGTACGCGGCAAAAGGGGCGTGGAATCCGCCGTCACCCGCACAGACGGTGAACCTGACGGACCAATGGGCCGAACATGAGATTTTGATGACCGTGTCGGACGGGCCAGAAAAGACCACCGAGTCGGTGTCGCTCGTGCTGGGTGGCGAAAAGGGCGCCGACCTCAGGTTCTCGGACGTCCGGGCGCACCTCAAGCGGACGCTCCGCGCCCGGGCGTTCGCGTTCAGGACTGCGCAGGTTCTCTCGCGCGAAGACTTTGAAGACGCCGATGCGCAGCGCGCCGGTTCCCCGGAAGTGATCCGCGCGCCGGTTTCAAACGGCCTTCTCGAACTCACCGGGCAGGGTGTCTACCGTACGCGGGACACCGTGAACGTCGCGCTCCCGGAAAACCGCTTCACGCTGCCCGAAGACGCCAAGGCCTTCTTCTCCGCCGGATTCCGTCTTTACGGGTTTGGAAGCGACCCGCAGATACCGGTCAGGCTCGACCTTGTTTTCTCCGACGCCACCCATGTGTTCACGCTCGCTATCGCGTATGAGGCCGGGGGCGAGATGCTGCGCTGCTCGCTGTCGGACAGCGGGCGTGCCGCCGGGGCGCTCGATGTACCGTATGCCTCCCTGCCCGCAGACTTCTCTGTCATCGCGGGCGCGGAGGGCGAATTCGTGTTTTTGGTAAAGAGCCTTTCGGACGGAAGCGGACGCAGAGTTTCGGGTGACGCCGCCTTTTTCAAGGCCCGCACGGGGATGTTCGGAACGGCTCTAACTTTTGCCTCTCTGGAAAAGGGACGCGAGGCCCAACTCGTTCTGGACAACTACCGGATAGCTTACGTGACGGAAGAACCGCCGCTTGCCATGGCACCGGCGGCGATCACACCCGCAAAGGAGTTCGATCCCGCAGAGGCCGGCTGGAAGCGGGTTTTCTCGGACGAGTTCGACGGAGCCGCGCTTGATCCCGAGAAGTGGTATGTGCCGGGGTGGATCAAACACGCCGATCACGCCTTCCTCGACGGCCAAGGGCATCTCGTCCTCAAGGCGGATTTCGAACCGGGCACCACGAACCTCGTCTCGACGAGCCTGTGGTCAAGGCCGTCCTTCCTCTACGGCTATTTCGAGGCCCGCGTCCGGTTCACGCGGAACAACGGCTGGTGGGCCGCGTTCTGGCTGTTCGGCTCATCGAACACGAATCCCGCGCTTGACGGTTCGGAGGTGGACATTTTCGAGGACTACTACACGCGCAGCAAGAGGCCCCAAGACAAACCGGTTCTCGACCATAACCTGCACATCTACCTCGGTAACATGCTCAAGAGCTGGAATTACAAATCCACGCTCTCCGGTACGCTCGACGATTTTTACGTGATCGGCTGTAAATGGACGCCGTTCGAGATCTCCTACTATGTCGACGGCAAGCTCGTTTCCTCTAAGGCCGCTCACAGCCCGCACGCATCCGTCACGTTCGACGCGTTTCACCATTCGGGGCTCCGCGCGCCGCTGCACATGATTTTCAGCGGGTGCATCATGAAGAACTGGGGGCGCCGCGACACGGCGGGGTTCACGTTTCCCGAATTCTTCAAGGTGGACTGGGTACGAGTCTGGGCGTATCCCGAGGCGGACGCCGCCACGCCCCGCGTTTTCTGGAAGGGGACGGACACCGCCGTTCTCGTCCCCCCGGACTCGGAACTCGTTTTCACGGTCGGGGTTGAGCCGTCCGGCGTCACGAAAGCGCCCGTCAAGGCGGCGTATCTGTTCGACAACGGGACGCCGCTGGCCTGCCGCACCGAACCGCCCTATGTGTTCAGCATTCCGTTCTCGAAGGAGTATTACCTCACCACCCGTTACATGCAACCGGGCCGTTCCGGAGCCGTGCCCCCTTGGGACGCTCTCATGCATGTTTTCACCGTGTATGTGCAGGATGCGGACGGGCGGGTCGGCGTAACCGCCGATCCCGTCCTGAAGATACCTGCTCCTGCCGCTGCCTCCGAACCTTTCAACGGCCACCCGCACGTCGTGCCGGGGAAGATCAACCCTGCCGCGTTCGATACGGGCGGGAGGGGAACCGCTTATTATTCCATCCGTCCGAATCTTCGCGCGTCTAACCCTATGCGCAAGGACGTCTCGCTCGGCTGCCGGCCGGACCGCGTGGTGCAACTGAAGACCGGCGAATGGATGAACTACACGGTGAACGTGGAGAAGACCGGAAAATACCGTGTTTCGCTCCAATACGGAACGGGCAATTTCTTCGACAACAAATTGCTGTTCGTCGTCGACAGCGAACAGCGCGGCCTGTTCGATCTTGCGCCGGACCCTTCGGGGAAGTGGGAGATGCGTACGGCACCCGCGCTCGAAAACATCGTGCTTTCCGCCGGACGCCATGTGATCACGCTCGTGCCGGTCGGGTATTTCTCGATCGGCACGATCGAACTGTCGGAAACAGGGACACTTCCGGATCATACGGTAAAATAAAAACGGTCCGATTTTCTTGTCTCGCCCCGTGAAGTGCAAAATGAAATGCACGCTTTTGGGAAAAGGGACAAAGGCGGTA
>JALHET010000356.1 GCA_022839525.1 Lentisphaerota bacterium | reverse complement strand
GGGTGTCCAGGTGCCGTCCTCGCTGTCCAGTTTCAAAATCTTTATCGAAGCCTTGAGCGCTCCGGGGGTACTCTGATAGCCATCCGCGGAAAGGCTGATCTTTTCACCGGGGGCAAGGCTTGCTTCGGGAAGAGTGAAAAACTGCCTGAATTTTTTTCCGGGTGCTATCGACACGATGTTGTGCACCGAGTTCGGCGGCCTGATGTGGGGATCGACATGGGACTCGCGGGTTACGGTGATGTCTTTCCATGCGTCTGTGTTCCAGAATGCGACGTTGTGAAACGTGTAACTGCTTGCGTTGCCGTCGCGGTGATTGGCAAAAGAGTGAAAATTAAAACCGGGATTTTGCAGAAGGTTTTTCTTTATGGTTTCCCCCCAAGAAAAACCTGTTAAAAGTGTTGCGGCGTAGAAAACGATCAATCGGTTGGACATGGAAGATTTCCCTGTGAGGTGTTGGAAGGGGCGAGAGGGTTGGGGATTAAAAGAGGCCTTTGACTTTGCCGGTGGCGGTGTCGATATCAATGCGCCGGAAGGCGGCATTGGAGGCCGTTCCGGGCATAAGTTTGATGTCGCCTGTGACTGGAACCACCAGCCCGGCACCCTGGTAAATCAGGAAATCACGCACCGGCAGGAGCCAGCCTTTTGGCCGTCCGACTTTCTTGGGATCGTGCGTGAGGCTGTACTGCGTCTTTGCCATGCAGACCGGCAGGTTCGCGACAGAGGGGTCGGCTTCGAACGCGGCAAGCTTGGCCTTCGCCTCTTCGGAGTAGGTTACGCCGTCGCCGCCGTAGACCTCTTTCGCGATGGCTTCGATGCGTTTCGAAAGCGGGTCGGAGAGCGGCGAGAGAAAACCGAACGTGTTGGGCTCTTCGCACGCCTCGCACACCGCCTCCGCGAGTTCGAGTGCGCCATCGCCGCCCCTGAGCCAATGGGCTGAGACGGCAAACCGTGCGCCTGCCGCTTCGGCGATGCGGCGCACCAGCGCGTGCTCGGCGGGGGTGTCGGTGTGGAAACTGTTGAGACAGACCACCGGTCGGATTCCCGAACGTTGAACGATGCCGATATGGGCGAGCAAGTTATCACAGCCCTTTTCGAGCAGGCTCAAATTCTCGCCCGTGTAGGCGGGGTCGAGCGGGCGTCCGGCCAAGACCTCAGGGCCGCCGCCGTGCAGCTTGAGCGCCCGCACGGTGGCGACGATCACAACGGCATCGGGTTTCAGGCCTGAACAGCGGCACTTGATGTTCCAGAATTTCTCAAACCCGATGTCGGAGGCGAAGCCGCTTTCTGTGACGAGGTAGTCGCAGAGTTTCGAGGCGAGGCGGTCGGCGATGACCGAACTCTGGCCGATGGCGATGTTGGCGAAGGGGCCCGCATGAACCAGCATGGGCTGGCCTTCCAGTGTCTGCATGAGCGTGGGGTTTACGGCCCTCACGAGCCAGGCCGCCATCGCGCCGTCCACCTCGAGATCCGCAGTCGTCACGGGCTTGCCGGATGTTGAGTATGCCACGATGATTTTGCCGAGGCGCGCGCGCAGGTCGGCGAGGTCTGCGGCCATGGCAAGGATAGCCATGACTTCGGAAGCGACGCTGATGTAGAAGCCGGAGGGCATCTGGTAGCCGTCCATGTGGCCACCGCGTCCGATCTCGATGTTACGGAGTGCCTGGGCGCAGAAGTCCATAGCCCAACGCAACTGGATGCGGGCGGGGTCGATGTCGAGGCGCGTGAGACGGCTCTGCGCGAGGCGGGCGTCATCATAGTTCCGCTCGTGCTGCATGCGGGAGGTCAGTGCGACCATGGCCAGGTTATTGGCGTTGGTGATGGCGTCGATGTCGCCTGTGAGGCCGAGCGAGAGCGGCGTGAGCGGCACGACTTGCGCGAGGCCGCCCCCTGCGGCGGAACCCTTGATGTTGAACGTGGGACCCCCGCTGGGTTGACGCACGGTGCCGAGCGCGCGTTTGCCGAGTTTGCCGAGCCCCTGTACAAGGCCGAGCGTGGTAGTTGTCTTGCCCTCGCCGAGGGGTGTTGGCGTGATAGCGGTGATATTGATGTACTTCGCACGGTGTGTGGTGGAGCCGAGGCGTCGCTGCACAGCGGGAGCGTCTAGTTTTGCGAGTAACCGTCCGTATGGGATGAATTCGTCGGGCAGGATGCCGAGTTCCGCGGCGATGTCGGCGGCGGGGCGGAGGTAGGGTTCGGTTGCTTCGGCGATTTGCCAGTCGGAAATCTGGCGGGGGTCAAGTTTCGGCATCATACGTCATTCCTGTTTTTAATGTTAAGGGGTTCACGGAACAAGGTTGGGGGTCATGATGGGGACAT
>JALHET010000355.1 GCA_022839525.1 Lentisphaerota bacterium | reverse complement strand
ATGAAACGAAAGGTGCTGTTTACCGCGACGACGGCGCTCGTTTTGATCGCGGGCGGCGCAGACTTGCCGTGGAAATTCGAGGGTGATACGACGCGTTCGCCTGTAAGTGCTGGCGCGGGCGTAGTGGCCACCGCATTTGTGGGCGGGCTCGTGTCTGCGGGGACGACCGTGACGACGGACGCATTGGAAGCGCGGGTTTTCACGGAGAAAGAATCAAACGTGCCGCAGGTCTTCTCACGCGAGAAGCCGCAGGGCCTAATCCTGTTCCTACGCTGAAGAGGTGGATATGCGCGAGAAATTAACGGTTTGGGCACTGGCCTTTTGCGCGATGTCCGTTTGGGCTGCGCTTCCGCATGTGGATCAGGACGATGTGACGCTTGTTCAGGATAGTGTGTCGCATCTCGTGACGGTGACATACACGTTGCGCAACGCGCCGGCGGTGGTGACGCTCGACATCCAAACGAACGTGACGGGCGCGGCAGAAGGGCCATGGGCGTCGATCGGCGCTGTGAACTTCCGCACTGCCGAAGGCGCGGTGAATCGCGTGGTGCGCGAGGTCGGCGTGCCGCAGACAATCACTTGGAAGCCGTACGTGTCCTGGCCCGGCGGCAGATACACGGATGGACGTGTACGCGCTGTGGTGACCGCATGGGCGACGAATGCACCGCCGGACTACATGGTGGTGGACCTCACCAGGACGAACACGGTGAATTTCTACGTTACGGCCGATGCACTGCCCGAAGGGGATGTCACAAATGACCTTTACCGTACAGATCACCTCGTGATGCGCAAGGTTCACGGCGCGGGTGCGATGTTCCGTATGGGCGGTCTCGCATCGGACGATCCGAATTCGGCCGCGTATGAGATTCCGCATCTCGTCACGCTCACGAACGACTACTACCTCTCCGTCTTCACAGTGACGAAACAGCAGTACTGGCGCATCATGGGCGGTACGCAACCGTCTGCGGCCGATGCGGTTTTCCCGCAGACCTCGATCAGTTGGAACGGGATCCGCGGCAACACGAGCTGGCCGAGTACGGGCGATTTCGCCACGGCTCACGCCGTGGGGAGCGGTACCTTCTTCGATAAGTTACGCCGTCATGCGGGGTTAGACTGGTTCGATTTTGCCACTGAAGCGTGCTGGGAGTTCGCCTGCCGTGCAGGCACCGACTATCCGGCCTACTGCGGCCAACTGGATCAAACCCGGCTTGCGAAGATCGCTTGGTATCAGGAGAACAACCCGGACGGCCGGATGACACCGTACGCCGTGGGACAACTGGAGCCCAATGCGTGGGGATTCTACGACATGCTCGGCAATGGCTGGGAACTTTGCCTCGATTGGCTCTCGATGAATGCCAATTACTCGGACGGCTCTGCTGTGGTCGAACCCGTCGGTTGCGTCAAGTCGGCATCGGTCAGCAACAAGCGCGCTGTACGCGGCGGTGCCGTGAATATGCCCCAGTACGGTATGCGTAGCGCGTACCGCAATGGTGCGGGCGAGACGCAGGTAAATGAGCGCTACGTGATTCGTCTGTGGCATCACGCTGTTGTACGTTGAAGGAGGAGACGCCGATGAAAACGAACATTCTTGGAATTTCCTTTTTTGCGGCGACCGTCGTGTGTGCGACGGTGCCGTCCATCGATCCGGCAAGCGTGATGCTTTCTGTAAACGACGCTCCCATGGTAACGGTGCAATACACGCTTGCGAACGCGCCAGCGGTGGTGACGCTCGCCGTGGAGACGAATGCCGGCGACACGGCGGCGGGACCTTGGGTGCACGTGGGCGACCACAACCTGACGCGCGTGGGGGGTGCCGTTAACCGCATGGTGCGTCAGAGCGGTGCACAGACGATTTTCTGGAGGCCGGGTGAGGCGCTCGGGTACATCGATGCTGGAAAGATACGCGCCGTGGTAACAGCATGGGCGACAAACTGTCCGCCGGATTACATGGTGGTGGATTTGGAAGCCGGCGATTCGCCTGATCTTGTCCGCTACTATCCCTCGGCCGAGGCTTTGCCGGAGGGCGGGCTTGCAAACGACGTTTATCGCCTCACACGCCTTGTAATGCGAAAAGTCCCGGCGGCGAATGCCACGTTCTGCATGGGGTCTGCACCGGGCGAGGGCTCACGTATGTCTGATGTGGAGATCCCGCATCTCGTTACGTTAACGGAGGACTTCTACCTTTCTATCTTTCCCATCACAAGCGGGCAGTACCATGATGTCAACCGTTCAGGTTTCAAGGAGTTTCCCCAAAAAATCTGGTCATTCCAGAAAGACCAGTCCGAGCGGGTTTGATTCGGGGTCTGGCGGCTTGTAGCCGTACCATTTCCCG
>JALHET010000354.1 GCA_022839525.1 Lentisphaerota bacterium | reverse complement strand
CGAAGTTCCCGGGCTTCCAGCGTGCCTATAAAAACAAGGGGCTGATCTTGATCCGGTTGAGTGAGTTTGACGCGGCGATTGAACCGCTTTCCAAATGCATCGAGTTGGGTGTGAACGACGGCCTGACGTACGGATTACTTGCCTATGCCTATACGATGACCGAACAGTATGTCTCCGCCGAAAGCGCCTATCGCTTAGCCATGATGCTTCAACCTAAGGCCTTCGACTGGAAGATGGGACTCTGCCGTACGCTCTTCAAACAGCAGAAATATGGCGAGGCCATCGCAATGTGCGACGAGTTGCTGCGAAGAGACCCCGGTAAAACAGACTACCTGCTCTTGCAGGCGAACGCCTACCTCGGACTGAAACAGCCGATGAAGGCTGCCGAGATCTACGAACTGCTCGACCTGACCGGCAAAACTCCGGTCGCGGCGTTGCACACGCTGGGAGATATCTATGTGAACGAAGGCTATACCGATCAGGCGGCCGACGCCTACAGCCGCGCCATGGCACTCGAGAAAACACCCGACCTCGCGCGTCAACTCCGCAATGCGGAGGTGCTCGTCAGCCGTTCGGCCTATCCGGCCGCCTCCGGGCTGCTCAAGAAAATCAAGGATCGTACGGATGCCGGGCTGAGTGACGACTTGCGCAAACGCATGCTCAAACTCGAAGCCCGCCTCGCAGCCGTACGCAATGAGGCGAGCGGCGAACAGGCGAAGATACTCGAGGAGATCGTCAAACTGGATCCGCTGGATGGCGAAGCCCTGATCCTGCTTGCCTTGTATCATGCGGGATCGGACGTCGAGAAAGCGATCTTCTACTACGAGCGGGCGGAGGGCATCGAAAAGTTCGAGGGCGAGGCACGTCTGCGCCACGGTCAACTTCTGGTAAAAAACGGCAGGTATCAGGAGGCTCTGCCGCTGCTGAAGCGCGCGCAAGAATTGAACCCCCGCGATGACGTTCAGCGTTATATCGAGCAGGTGGAGCGTGCCGCACGGGCACGGAACGGGTAGGCAGAAGATTTTTCACTGATACCGAACAAAGATCACATCCGCCGCTCACATGTTTGTGGATAATAGGCGGTGTTCATGACCAATAGGCCGGATGGAGTGCGGAGTTACCGATGGAGTTAACCTTTTCCACCGCTCTCCAAGGCACGCCGGGTGGCGGGCTGACCGGCTTTTTTGAGCGGTCTGCTTACGCAGACCGCTCTTTTTTTAACCGGCATGTTGCCCCCTTCCCTTCACCCGGTGTGCGCATGGCCGTCCGTCTACCCATGCCTCCTAACACAATTCTAACACAAAAACACATCGCCACCGCCGAAACGATTTGGTTAAATCAAATTGTTAGCGAATGATTAGCGCCTTGCAAACCAATGACCATGATAACAAACACGCTGTTTTGGCGAATTCATTGGAACCGCGAAATGAAGCCGTCACTTTCGTGTTCGAGTGTGTTTCGTGGTTACGCTCGGTTGTGGTGTCACGTTAGTTAACAAACCGGAGTGCAACCATGAAAAGCCCAATTTTAAAAGTGTGCGCCATTTTCGTGATGACAAAGATTGTCCTGCTGGCCGGTTGTGGAAAACCGCGCGAGGGCATCACGATGGCGGGGTCGACGGCGTTTCAGCCGTTCGCCGAAAAGTTGGCAGACCAATACATGAGCACACACCCCGAGGTCTCGGTCACGATTCAAGGCGGCGGATCGGCACTGGGCATCCAATCGGCCCTGTCGGGCACGGCCCAGATCGGGATGGCCGACCTTGTAACCCTCCCCAAAGAGGCCGACGCCATGAAACAGGTCGTCGTGGCACGCGACGGCATTGCGGTAGTTGTGAATCCGGCCAACAACATCACAGGGTTGACCTTGGAGCAGGTCCGCGGCCTTTTCAGCGGAACGGTCAAGAATTGGAAAGAGGTGGGCGGGGCGGATCATGCGGTCGCCGTGATTTCGAGGGAGTCGGGCTCGGGAACACGCACCTCGTTTGAGCAGATCATCGGCGGCGTGACGCTCACCCCCGATGCGCTGATCCAAGACTCGAACGGAACCATCCGGGAGACTGTGGCGAACGACGCTTATGCGATCGGATACCTTTCCCACGGCTTGATCAACGAGAAGATCAAGCCGGTGACCGTGGACGGCTTTTCCTGTACAGAAAAGGACATCATGGCGGGAACCTACAAACTGGTCCGTCCGGTCTATCTGGTCTACCGGGACGGGATTTCTCCGGCCTGCCAGGCGTTTTTGGATTATCTGTTCTCGGCTGAAGCCCAAGAGTTGTTGCACACCAACGGCCTGATCAAAGCGAAATGAACGTCCCGCAGCCTGTTCACC
>JALHET010000036.1 GCA_022839525.1 Lentisphaerota bacterium | reverse complement strand
TAGCAATCGATCAGCCGTGGTCCCAGGCGCTCTACCACCAGTTGCAGTATTCCCGCTGGGGCGACGCGGTTCACGTGAAAGACCTGATCCGGCCGCTCTTTATCTTCGTCGTTGGCCTGGCTATGCCCTATTCGTTCGGCAAACGTCTCAGCCAGGGTGACAGCAAGCTTCGATTGTATCTGCGTGTCCTCCAACGAACGGCGATCCTGTTTTTCCTGGGGACAATTGCCGGCGGGCATCTGTTGTTATTGGATCCATCGAGGTTTTACCTCGTCAACAACGTCCTCGAGGAGATCGCGGTCGGCTATCTGGTCGCCTCGCTGATCATCCTTAACTTTGGTGTCCGGGGACAACTGGTGACACTGGCAACGTTGTTGCTGGGTTACTGGGCTCTGGTTGCCCTGGTGCCCGTTCCCGGTCACGGCGCCGGCGTTATGACGCCCGAGGTGAACCTGCCCCGCTATGTCGATGACATCATACTGGGCTCATTGCGTCCTGTGAAGTGGAGCTTCACCTGGGTTCTCAGCTTGCCGATGGCTTCCAGTTGCATCGTTCTGCTAGGCGCCCTGGCAGGACAACTGCTGAAGTCCACGAAAAGCCCCAAGGAGAAGTCCAGATGGCTCTTCGGCTCCGCCCTGGCGTGCCTGGCCGTGAGTCTCGTCTGGAGTCATTGGTACCCCATGCTTGTCGGCATGACGACGGGGTCGTGGGTGCTTTTCGTGGGTGCCGTCGGTTTTGGCCTGATAGCGTTGTTTTATCTTGTTATCGATGTCGCAGGCTATCAGAAGTGGACGTTTTTCTTCGTAGTGATTGGAAGCAACTCGATCGCGGTGTACATGGCCGCGCACCTGTTTGATTTTCGCAATATCGGAAACATCTTCGTCAAAGGTTGGACCACCAATCAGAATGTCGGTGTTGCCGGCGGCCTGAGCGCTTTGGTAGGGCCGGGGCCGTGGAGTAACTTTGTCGAGGCATGTGCGGCCTTCGCCGTGATCTGGCTGATCCTGCTGTGGCTGTACCGCACGAAGACATTCATCAAGGTTTAGGCCGGATCGGGACTGGGGCAAAAGCGCCCCTCTTGCCGATCAAAGCGATAAACAAGCATACCGTTTTGTCCGTAACCCCACTATGCAAGGAACGCGAATGAAAACACCCACAAGAAGTAAACGCCTCTTATGCCTGTCCATGCTGGTCGCGGGAATAGCCGCAGAGGCTTTCGCGCAAGGCAGCCTGACGCCGCCCCCCGGCACCCCCGGCCCGTCAATGAAGACGCTGGCGCAGGTGAAACCGCAGATCCCGATCATGAACGCGCCCTGCACAATCACGCAGCCGGGCGCGTATTATTTAACCACCAATCTTGTGACAACATCTTCCGGCATCACCATCTCGGCGAACGATGTCACGGTGGATCTGATGGGATTTTCAATCACCGGTGACCGGGGGGCAAACGATTACGGAGTTTTTGTTGATGGAAAGACGAATGCCCCCTGCCGTAACATTGTGGTCAGGAATGGGACGATCAAAAACTTTGGCAATGGCCTTGAGCTTAGAAGTGCGCAACACAGCCTGTTCGAATATCTTATGGTCAGCGGTTCCGTGAACATGGGAATCCGGCTGAATGGCAGTTATAGCGGGGATTGCAGCGGCAACCGGATCGCAAATTGCAGGGTCAGCGGCAACGGTTACTACGGAATCTTTTTGTTCGTCAACAATGATGTGGGCAAATGTAATGGCAACTCGATCTCCGACTGCACATTCAGAAAGAACGCGAATTCAGGAGTCAGAATAGACACCGGATCCGGCGGCCAATGCAATCAGAACGCGTTTCGGAACTGCATGATTCAAGATAACGCGTCTCACGGAATCCACGCTTGGACTCATACCGGCGGCCGCTGCTGCGGAAACGTCATTGAAGGGTGCAACATAAGCGGTAACGCAGGTTATGGAATCTACTTCACTGGGGGGGAGGGCAACATGGTTGTGGGGAACCGGATTTCATTGTGCACCCTCTATAACAACGCGGGTACAGGCATCAAGCAGGAGGCGTACGGTGTCAGCGCCAGCCAGATCAATGGGAACCTGGTGTCAGGCACCCGAGGCACTTCATCCGTTGGCATCGATGTTCCCGGCCAATCGCCAAACCTGATTGTTCAAAACGTCTGTATCGGGCAGACGAATAATTTCTTTTTCGGATCGGGGGCGACCTACGGGGCGATCGTAACCGCCAAGGGCGCGCTGTCGACCACGAACGGCGCGGCGGGGCTGAGCCCGTGGGCCAACTTCTCGAGATGAACCGATGAAGACGCTAAGGAAGGAGAGGCGTATGTTCAGAACGACAAAACGACTGTATGTGACTGTTTCCGCAGGGTTGGTGATCGGATGCTGCGCGGGGACCGCCTTCGCGCAAGGCAGCCTGACGCCGCCCACCGGCACCCCCGGCCCGTCGATGAAGACGCTGGCGCAGGTGGAGCCGCGGATCCCGATTATGAACGTGCCCTACGAAATCACGCAGCCGGGCTCGTACTACTTGACCACCAATCTTGTGGTGCCACGTTCATATTCCCACGGCATCACCATCTTGACGAACGATGTCACGGTGGATCTGATGGGCTTTTCAATCACCGGTGACAGATATTTTTACGGAGTTTGGGTTTATGGGAAAACGAATGCCCCCCGCCACAACATTGTCGTCAGGAATGGGACGATCAAAAACTTTGGCACTGGACTTAGGCTTGTAAATACGCAAGACAGCCAGTTCGAATGCCTTGTGGTTAGCGATTGCGAGTCTGCAGGAATCTTGTTGACTGGCGATTCTGGCGGGGATTGCAGCGGCAACCGGATCGCAAAGTGTATGTCCAGCGGCAACGGTTCCCACGGCATCACTTTGTTCGGCTCTGGTGCGGGCAAATGCGATGGCAATTCGATCTCCGACTGCACATTCAGAAAGAACTCGTGCTCAGGAGTTGAGATACAAGCCGGATCCGGCCAATGCAATCAGAACGAGTTCCGAAACTGCATGATTCAAGATAACGCGCTTCACGGAATCGATGATTCGACTTTTTCCGGCGGCCGCCACTGCGGAAACGTCATTGAAAGCTGCAACATCAGCGGTAACGCAACAGGCTATGGAATCCGCCTCTATGGGGCGGGGGGCAGCACGGTTGTGGGGAACCGGATTTCCCTGTGTACCCTCTGTAACAACACGGATGGAGGCATCGCGCAGGAACTGGATGTCAGCTCCGGCCTGATCAATGGGAACCTGGTGTCAGGCACCGGAGGCGGTTCGTCCCGTGGCATCTATGTTATGGGTCAACTGTCAAATCTGATTGTTCAAAACACCTGTATCGGGCAGGCGGAGAATTTCAAGATCGAACCGTCGGCGACCTACGGGCCGATCGTGACCGCCAGCGGCGCGCTGTCGACCACGAACGGCGCGGCGGGGCTGAGCCCGTGGGCCAACTTTTCGAGGTAAACCAATGAAGACGCTTCGGATACTTGCGTTGGCACTCTGCTGCGTGCAGGCTCGCGCCGGTACGACGATCGATCCGGCTGGGCCGTATGCCTACGCCGCGAACGCGGGCTGGATCAACGCCTATGCGGACGGCGCGCACGGCGCGGTGATCGGGCAGTCGTACTGTTCGGGCTGCCTGTACGGCGCGAACCTCGGCTGGATCACGCTGGGCGACGGCTCGCCCGCGAACGGTTACGCCTACGGCAACGCGGGCGGCGCGGACGCGGGCGTCAACCACAACGGCACGGGAAAGCTGCGCGGGCTGGCGTGGAGCGCGAATGCGGGCTGGATCGCCTTCGAGGAGACGGGCGACCCGCGGGTGAATCTCTTAACCGGCGACCTGAGCGGCTATGTGTGGGGCGCGAACCTCGGCTGGATCAGCCTCGGCGGCGTCCGCACGACGGTGCTGAGCGCGGGACCGGACAGCGACGGCGACGGCATCCCCGACCCGTGGGAGATGCGGAAGACCGGCGGCCTCGCCGCCCTGAAGGGCGGGGCGCACGACGCGGACGGCGACGGCGTGTGCGACGTTAACGAATACGGTGCCGACACCGACCCGCTGGACGGCCAGTCGCTGCTGGCCTTCACCGCGTTCTCGCAGACCGGCACGACCAACCGCCTGACGTGGACCATTGAGCAGACCCGCTTCTACGAGCTGTGGCGGTCGCCGACGCTGTCGACCAATGACTGGTCGCCGACGGGCTTGGGCGTGATGGTTCCCGGCGCGGGCGCCACCATGACGCGCGAGGTCGACACCGCTCCGCCCGCCGGCCCGCCGCCCGCCGCGCAGTTCTACCGCGTCAAGGCCGTGATCCCGCTGGGAGAATAGAGTTGAACGCTCAACGCTCAACGTTCAAATATGGAGCACTGGGAGGGCGAGCGTCCCCGCGAGCGTCATAACTCACGGGTTTTAAAGGGCTTGCGTCGAAATGGCACCCCCTAGGGGAATCGAACCCCTCTTTCCAGGATGAGAACCTGATGTCCTAGCCGATAGACGAAGGGGGCGTGCCGCAAAAAATTTATGGTGCACCCGGAGGGACTTGAACCCCCACGTCTCGCGACATAAGAACCTGAATCTTACGTGTCTGCCAATTCCACCACGGGTGCGAAAAAGTGGAGAAAGTATGCCACAACCCTATGGACCCGTCAATCGCAGAAAAACGTTTTTATGCCCGCGCTTGACTTCACCGTGCGTCAAGCGTTATAGTTAACTTTCCTTTTTTAGCCAACGTAGCTCAGCTGGTAGAGCAGGTCATTCGTAATGATCAGGTCGTCCGTTCGATCCGGATCGTTGGCTCCATTAAAAAGCCCTTGGACGCCGCGTTTTCACGGGGCTTTTTTTTCACCGCGCGGGGAAGCGGACATGGGGTAGAACCAGCGCGTGTGCCCCTTGCCGCCTTGTGTTATTGGCCACAACCTGTTACCGTTCTCCCACTTTTATGGCAAAACTATGTCAACCCCAGAACCGGCGTTTCATCACGTCGGTGCTTGTTCTGGACCGCGTCGGCTTGCTGCGCGACATCACCCAGGCCGTTTTCGCGCTCGAAGGCAATATCGGAAGTATCCGGCAGACCGTCGTCGACGGGTTCTTCAATCTGGTCTTCAGCTCCGAGCACCCCCGGCAGGTCAGCCCCGAAACCCTGCGCTCGCTGCTCGGCTCTTCCCTGGAATCCGGGGCGGTGGTCACCGTGCTGGATCAGCCCGGGACTCAGGAGAAAGCCGTTCCGGACGGCTCGCGTTTTGTGGTGATGACGCGCGGCGAGGACAAGCCCGGGACCATCCTTGCGATCACTTCCTTTTTCGTGGAGCACGGCGTCAACATCGAAGACTGGATGGTGGAGGACGAGGAGGACGGCAAGGTGGTTTACATCGCGCAGGTCGTGGTGCCCGAGACCGCCGACTTCCGCCTGCTGCAAGGGGCGTTCCGCGACGCCATGGCGGCGCACGGTCTGACCGCCCTGCTCTGCCACGAGAACATTTTCCGGGCCACGAACGAGGTCGGCCCGATCAAAGCTCTGGTCGAAGAAACGCCCAACGCAGAAGCCTCTCCCATGCTCTCGTGCGAAAGGAGTGGTAAGTAAATTGTCCACAAAGTCCACCATACGCGATACCGATCCCGATTTCGATACCGATCCCGATGGAATGAAACCCTGAAACCCATCCCCCCAAAAAACCTTTGTGTCCTTTGTGTGAGAAATCCCCGAAACCCTGAAACCAAGCCTCCTATGCTCGCCCGACAAGCTGTCCTTTCAACAATCCGCATGGTGCGCGAGGAAAACCTCGACGTGCGCGCGGTGACCCTCGGCATCAACCTCAATGTGTGCGCCCATCCCGATCCGGATAAGCTGGCGCAGGCGGTGTATGCCCGCATCGCGGAGAAGGCCGGCCCGCTCGTGCGGTTCTGCAACGACGTGAGCGCGAAATACGGCCTGCCGATCGTCAACAAGCGGATCGCGGTTTCGCCGGTCAGCATCCTGCTCGAAGGCCACACGCCGGAAACGGCCGTAAAGGTTTGCCGGGCGCTCGATGCCGCGGCGGAGCAGGTGGAGATCGACCTGCTGGGCGGGTTTTCGGCGCTCGTGCAGAAAGGCGTCACGCCGGGCGAGCGCACGCTGATTGAGTCGTTGCCTCAGGCCCTGGCCGCCACCCGGCGCGTCTGCTCCTCGTTCAACGTGGGCACGACCAAAGCCGGCATCAACGTGGACGCCGTCAACCTGCTTTCGCGGAAGATCCTCGAAACCGCTGAGGCCACCCGCGCCACCCGCGGTTTCGGCTGCGCGAAGATCGTGGTCTTCGCCAACATGCCGGAGGACAACCCGTTCATGGCCGGCGCGATGCTCGGCCCCGGCGAACCGGAGTGCGTCATCAACGTGGGCGTCAGCGGGCCCGGCGTGGTGAAACGCGCGGTGGACCGGCTGGTGCAGCACGACCCCGGAGCCACGCTGAACGAGGTCGCCGAGGAGATCAAACACACCGCGTTCCGCGTCACGCGCACCGGCGAGCTTATCGGCCGCGAGGTGGCGGACCGTCTCGGCATCCCCTTCGGCGTGGTCGACCTCTCTCTCGCCCCCACCCCGCGCGTGGGCGATTCGGTGGGCGAGATCTATCAGAGCATGGGCATCCGGCGGATCGGCGCGCCCGGTACCACCGCTGCGGTGATGCTGCTCAACGACGCGGTCAAGAAAGGCGGCTCCTTCGCCTCCAGCGCGGTCGGGGGACTCTCCGGAGCGTTCATCCCCGTGATGGAGGATCACGCGCTTTCGAAAGCCGTGGCCGACGGCACGCTGACGCTGGAGAAACTGGAGGCCATGACAGCGGTCTGCTCTGTGGGCTTGGACATGATTCTGCTGCCCGGCGGCACGGCGGCGGAAACCCTCGCGGGCATCATCCTCGACGAGGCGGCCATCGGGATCACCAGCCGCAAGACCACCGGCGTGCGCGTCATTCCCGTGCCCGGCGCGGAGCCCGGCGAGCGCGTGGATTTTGGCGGCCTGTTCGGCGCGGGCGTGGTGACGCAACCCGCCAGCCCGGAAGGCGCGGAGGCGTTTGTGCGCCGCGGCGGACAAATCCCCGCGCCGATCCATAGCCTGATGAATTAGGGCGCCTCTGCGCTCCGCCCGCCTTCGGACTCCGCCGCCACCTTTTCGCCAGCCGGGCTGGGATTATGTCCTTTCGGCCATCGGCCTGTAGGGGCGCTGCTCAAAGAGGGCCTTGTAGGCCGGGCGGATAATCGGCCCGCCGTTCAGCAGCTCCTCAATCCGGTGCGCGCACCAGCCCACCACGCGCGAGACCGCGAAGATCGGCGTATAGAGGTCGAGCGGGATATTGAGCATATCGTAAACAAAGCCGGAATAGAAATCCACGTTGGCGCACAGGTCGCGCGGCTTGGCGCGGTTCCGGTTAAAGATTTCGGGGCCGATCTTCTCGATGATCTCATAAAGCCTCAGCTCCTCATCGCGGCCTTTGACTTTAGCCAGTTCGCGCGCTTTCTCGTGCAACATGTTGGCGCGCGGGTCGGACAGGGTGTAGATCGCGTGCCCGAGCCCGTAAATCAGGCCTGTGCCGTCGCCCGCCTTTTTGTCGAGGATTTTGAGGAGATAATCGGCGACCTCGCCCTCGTTGTCCCAATGCTCGACGTTCTCCTTGATCTCGCGCATCTGCCGCATCACGCGGAGGTTGGCGCCGCCGTGACGCGACCCCTTGAGCGCCAGCGTGGCGGCCGCGATCGCGGCGTAGGAATCGGTGAACGACGAGGTCACGACATGCGTGGTGAACGCCGAGTTGTTGCCGCCGCCATGTTCGGCGTGCAACACCAGGCACAGGTCAAGCAGCTCCGCCTCGAGCGGCGTGTATATGCCGTCCTCGCGGATGAGCATCAGAAAGTTTTCGGCCGTGCTTTTCCCTTTCTCGGGATAGCGCACCATCAGGCTCTGCCCCATGTGGTAGTGGGCCTTGGCCTGATACGCATAGGCGGCGATGGTCGGGAATTGCGCGATCATCTCAATGCTCTGCCGCAGCGTCGTCTCAATGTCCAGCTTGTCGGGTGTCGGGTCGTAGATGTAGGCCATCAGCACTGCCCGCGCGATGCTGTTCATGAGGTCTTTGCCCGGCGCGCGGATGATCGCGCTCTCCTTGAATCCGTCCGGCAGCCGGCGGTGTGAGTCCAGGAGCTCGTTCCACTCCTTCAGTTGATCTTCATTGGGCAGCTCGCCAAACAGCAGCAGATACGAGCACTCTTCGAACCCGAAACGTTTTTCGCCCTGAAAGCCTTGGACGAAATCGTTGACGTCGATGCCCCGGTACAGGAGTTGCCCGTGAACGGGAATCTTCTCGCTCTCGGAGATCACGTATCCGTGTACGTTGCCGATACGGGTTAGCCCTACCAGCACACCTGTCCCGTCCGAATTGCGGAGGCCGCGCTTGACATTGTATTTCTCGTACAGCGCTGGCTCGATCTTTCCCGTCGCCCGAATCTGATCCGCGTATCCCTTTAATACGGACGCATCAATCTCCGGATTTGCGGATTGTTCTGCTTGCATCCCTGTCTCCTTTTGCGGAAAGAATACTCCGCTTCACCTGTCACGGGCATGTACAGCCCTTAAAAAGAGTCGTGAGTTTAGCGGTTCCCCCCACGGACGGTCAACTCTTCTTCGATACGGCCGAAAAACAGGGGCGCGTCCCCACAACGGGGACGCTCAAAAAACAGACGGAAAAATCCGCCTTGCGCAGCGGCGGCATAATACGCTATCCTTAATCTTCCGTATCCCGGAAAGGATTTGTTTTATGAAGAAGGGCATCCACCCAAAATACGAAGACGCGACGATCACCTGTGCGTGTGGTAACGTGATCAATACGCGTTCCACAAAGAAAGAAATGGCCGTCAACACGTGTTCGGCCTGCCATCCCTATTTTACGGGACAGCAGACGATGATCGACACGGAAGGCCGCGTTGACCAGTTCATGAAGCGCTACAGCATCAAGAAGGCTTAGCGGTTTCGGAAACAAGCGGGTCGGGGGGAGCGCTGCCGTCAGGCGCGCGCGCACTCCGGCCCGTTTTGCATATGCCCGATGATCGACAAAACCCATATCCGGCGGGTACTCGACAAGGTCGAGGCTGCCGAAGCGGCCTTGTCCGACCCCGCCGTTCTCGGGAACCCTAAGGTTTACCGGGAGAAGGTGCGCGAACACGCCGCATTGAAAAAGCTCGAAAGTGCCGCCACCGCCTATTTCCGGCTGCTGGACGAGCTGGAGGAAAACCGCGGGCTGATGGCCGAACCGGACGCCGATCCCGATTTGGCTGAAATGGCGCGTGCGGAGATCGCCGCGATCGAAGCGCGTTTGCCGCAGGCCGAGAGCGCGGTATTGGCCGGCCTGCTCCCCGCCGGGCCCGCGGACGCCCGCAACGCGGTCTTCGAAATCCGGGCCGGGACAGGCGGCGAAGAGGCCGCCCTGTTCGCCGCCGTGCTGTTCCGCATGTATTCCAGATTTTGCGACGCGAAGGGCTGGAAGATTTCGGTCATCGACGCCAATGCCACCGAATTGGGCGGCTATAAAGAGATGGTCTTCACGGTCGTTGGCGAGGGCGCGTACGGGGTTTTCAAGTTCGAGAGCGGCGGACACCGCGTGCAGCGCGTGCCGGAGACCGAGGCGCAGGGCCGCATCCACACCTCGGCCGCTACGGTCATCGTCTTTCCCGAGGCGGACGAGGCGGACGAGATCGAGTTGCCGGAGAGCGAGCTGCGCGTGGACATCTTTTGCGCGGGCGGACATGGCGGCCAGGGGGTGAACACCACCTACTCGGCTATCCGCATCACCCACCTCCCCACCGGACTGGTGGCGCAGTGCCAAGACGAGCGCTCGCAGCACCGCAACAGGGAGAAGGCGCTTGCGGTGCTCAAGTCACGCATTCTCGACCAGCGGCGTCAGGCGGAAGAGGCCGCGCTGGGGCAGACGCGCCTGGGGCTGCGCGGCTCGGGCGACCGGAGCCAGCGCATCCGCACCTACAACTTTCCGCAGAACCGCATGACGGATCACCGCCTGAACCTTACGCTTTACAGCCTGGACCGCATTGTCGAAGGCGACCTTGCCCCGCTCTTGGACGCGCTTCACGCCTACGACTTGAATCAGCGTGTTGAAGCCGAGCTCGGCGTCACGCGCGGGTGATTGGCGGGGATCGTCGCATAACATCGACCGGGGAGGGGAGGGCTTTTCCGGTGGTGACGCCGGCAGGGCATCGCGGAAAAAATTTTTCATTTTTTTCCTTTTCGGGCTTGCACTGGCGGACACTTTTTGTCTATTCTATGACTAACAACGAAAGAATAGTCTTGTCCGACGGCATGGGAGACGGGTGTTTTCCTGTTTGCGGCAGGATTTTGAAGGTTTATAAGTCATAACAGTCTAAGCAACGGATAGGAGGGTTTCTTAAATGAACCTGACTTTAAAGCGTATGCTCCAATGCCTCACGGTCGTCGCGGGTGTCTTCGCATTCACGGCCACCGCAGAGCAGACATGGTGGGGAGTTAAGGACGCGTTCGAGAACGCGGACGGCGGTACGAACGGGATGTTGATCGCGGAATACAAAGCAACGGGAATCGAAAGTTCCGGTGTTTGGTCCACCAATTACCTGTGGTTGGCCGCGGAAACCGACGCGTCAAAAATCGTGACCAATGATACGGCCCGCGCCGATTATGATGGGATCGAGCCGATCACCGATCCGGCGGCGAACGAGCTCGTCCTTGAGCTCGCCACCGAAGGCAACACCCTCACGCGGCACGTGATCGACGACTCCTCGACGGGTAGAACGTTCAGCGCGGCCTCGCCTGTTTACGTGGACACGCTGATCAAGTTCACGCCGAGCGAGGATACCCCCACGATCTCGAATGACGTGAAGATTGCGGTGTACGTCAACGTCAACTCCAACCTTGTGGTTTACCACGGTACCGAGACCGGTTCTGTGCACAGTGTTTTTGATAAAAAAATCTCACCGAATGCATGGAAACGGCTCACCATTAAGTTGAATGCTGACGGAGCAACTTACTGGTGTAGCATCTATCTGGATAGTGACGAGTTGACACATCCGAATGCGAATGGGGATGAACACAATCTGTTTCTCACAGCCGCTTCCGGCAACGTCCTCAACGCGGTCGCCTTCCAGGGCACCGGGTATGTGGACGAGCTGGTGGTTTCGGACGCTGCGGATCTCGGCGACCACGTCGGGATCGTGCTGACGCTGTCGTGGGATACGGGCATCCTGTCGGTCACGACGAACAATGTAGCGGTCGAGAATAACGGCACGGTTCCGAACGGCGCCGCCATTGCGATCACCGCGAAAGATTGGTACAAGGTGGCTGCGGTCACTGGCGCCGCCTTCAGTCCGGAGTTGACGGAACCTGCTAAATCGGCGTCGGGCACAGTCACCGCCGCGACAAACACGAACGTCGCGATCACGTCCGCAGTCAACACGGGAATAACCGCGATGGGCAGCAACACGGTGAACGGCGCCAAGCTGGCAGCGTGGGCGATCACCAACAACAAGAGCGAATCCGACGTTCAGGCGAACGCTACCGACTGGTATGACGAGTACCTGCTGAACATCGCGCCGAGCGAGGAACCGGCCACGATCGCGATCACTTCGATTACTCTTGGCGTGGATACCGCCACGATCGACGTGGTGGCAGCAGCGTCCACGGCCGTCGACTTCGCGAGTATCAACGGCACGTTGAACATCTATGCGGCAGAAGATCTGGTGACGGGTTTCGGCACAACGCCGGTGGCGACTTCGTTGCTGACGTTCACGCCCGCCAACAACACCAACACGGTGGTTGTGCCGCTCACTTCGGGCAACTTCATCAAGGCCAAGATCGAATAGCCTTCCGCCCGGTGAGTTGATTCACTGACATACGGGGACCCGCGGGAACGCGGGTCCCTGTTGTTTTTTTACTCGCGCCAACTTGTCGCGGGAGCGCGGACAACCTGTCGCTGTTTTTCCCGGGAGAGGCGAATTGATGAATTAACTTCAGCTAAGATCTGCCTTTTTCAGATA
>JALHET010000353.1 GCA_022839525.1 Lentisphaerota bacterium | reverse complement strand
CGGGTGGACTTGCACGCTGAGCCGGTCGTGCGCGTCAATCAGCTTGAAGAGCAAGGGAAAGCGCCCGGGGACGGGAGTCCGCGTTCCGGTCAGGGCAGTTCCGAACGTGGCGGCCAAGTCATCGAGTCTCCGGCCGGCAAAGCAGCCTTCCGCCACCACGCTCATCCCGTCGGCATGCGCGGAGATTTCCCACGATTCGGCGCAGACGGAAGGAGCGCCAACCCTTCCATACGTTTCAGGAATGCGGCGCCCCCCCCAAAGGTAGTCCTTATAAACCGGCTTAAAAACCAATGGCGTGTGAAGGGCATTCATTCGCCGTCAGTTTAGAGCATGGGGGGGGGGAATGCAAGCGGTGACAGGTAGCTGAGACAGTGCCGCGTGTGAAAAATTCTGTGGCGTTGAGTGCAGACTTGCAACTTCATGGGAAAAGATTAGGATAGTGCAGTATTCAACGAAAGCCATCTTAGGCGATTCCGACTGAAGGACATAACATGCAGAACATTGATTGGAAGCGTTTGGGTTTCAACTACATGGACACGCACTGCCACATCCGTTATGTGTGGCGCGAGGGGGCGTGGGATAAGGGTGAGCTGGTCACAGAGCCTTACCTGAAGATGCACATTGCGGCCTCCTGTCTGCATTACGGGCAGGAGGCGTTTGAGGGGCTGAAGGCGTTCCGTTGCAAGGATGGCAAGGTGCGCATTTTCCGTCCGCAAGCCAATGCGGAACGGATGTTCAACACCGCCCGGCGGACTTGTATGGCGCAGGTGCCGGTAGAGCTTTTCGTGGACGCGCTCAAGCGCGTGGTCAAAGCGAACGAGGACTTCGTGCCGCCGTTCGGTACGGGCGGTTCACTGTACATCCGCCCGCTCCTGATCGGTACGGGAGCCCAAATCGGTGTCGCGCCGGCCAATGAATACACCTTTCTCGTGATGGTTATGCCGGTCGGGCCGTATTACAAAGGCGGACTGAAACCGGTGCGCGCGTTGGTGGTGGAGGAGTATGACCGCGCCGCGCCGCGCGGCATGGGCGACGTCAAGGTGGGAGGCAACTATGCGGCCAGCCTTTACGCGCACGAGTCCGCAAAACGTGCGGGATATCCCGTGGAGTTGTACCTTGACGCAAAAACGCACACGCTGATCGAGGAGTTCGCGACTTCCAATTTCCTCGGCATCAAGAAGGACGGAACCTATGTGACTCCGGATTCGCACTCGGTGCTGCCGAGCGTGACGAACAACACGCTCAAACAGATCGCCGCCGACTTGGGCATGAAGGTCGAGACGCGTCCGGTTCCATTCGCGGAGATCGGGACTTTTGCCGAGGTTGCCGCATGCGGCACGGCTGTGGTGGTGACGCCTGTCTGCGAAATCACGCGGGGCGACACGGTCATCAAAATCAGCGACCCTGACGGTTGCGGGCCGGTGCTGCAGAAACTGTACGATACCGTGCAGGGCATCCAGTACGGCGTGTTGCCGGACACGCACGGCTGGTGCGTCGAGGTGTGACCGCAACAAATGCCGAGGGATGCCTGAAGGTGTCGCCCGACAAATACCGGCTGGTGGCGATATCCGGCAAAGGCCGGAAGGTGATGCTGCGCAAGGCTGAGGGCTTTCTGATTGCTTGGTCAAAAGATACGGTCAACGTTCAGCGCGTTGGTCGGTGATTCCTGAATGTGCGGGGGAAGAACGTATAGGGCGCTTAGTTTTTGCGCGCGCTGGCAACAATCTGATTGTGTTACCGTTTTTTTTAGTTCATACTATTCACATTGAGTTGAGTCGTTTCAAGCGCGGCCCAATGGCGGAGCGCTCAATCCAACAAAGGAGTGCCTTATGAAAAAGTCGGTGACATTGTTTGTAATGTTTGCGGTGCTGTTGGGTGTCGGTCTGGCGTTGCCAGTCTCGGCTCAGGATGACCGGGCCTATACGCCGTTTATGCTTAGTTTCGTGACGCCGTTGCAGGTGCCGTTCCGGGATTTCGATGTGGGCGGTCTGAGAATCAACGCCATTTACGGCGAGTGCCACGATTTCGACGGGTTGGACATCAGCACGGTCGGTCGCGCCACAGGGCATGGCAACGGGTTTCAAGCGGCCCTGTTGGCGAATATTGTCGATGGCGACGGGTTCGGCTTGCAAGTCGCGCCGGTCGACTACGTGAAGGGCGAATATGTGGGTCTCCAGATCGGTGTGGCCAACTACGCTGAACAGGCGCAAGCCTTTCAGATCGGGTTCTACAATGGCGCCAATCACATTGAGGGGTGCCAACTCGGCGTGATCAATACCACCCGGACCATGATGGGTATTCAGATCGGGCTCATCAACGTGATCCAGGACAACGATGTGCCGTTC
>JALHET010000035.1 GCA_022839525.1 Lentisphaerota bacterium | reverse complement strand
CGGCAAGACGGAAATCAGGCCGTAGCTGAGACCGGTGATGATGGTGATGGCCGAACCGGACTTGGACATGGCGGCCACCTGCTGAACGGGGCGGCGCTCATCGTTCGTGAAGTAGTCGGTACAGAACCCGATGAGGACGGCGATCACGAGCCCGGAAATCGTCGCGATCAGCACGCCGAGGTTGTAGCCGCCCGCCAACACCAACAGGGTTGCCAAGACACCGAAAATGACACAGGTGATGACCGTGCCGCTGTTGAGGGCGGCACCGGGTTTGCCGTTCTTGCCGACGCGCACGAACTGGATACCGATGAAGGTGGCCAGCATCCCGACCGCGCAAAGCACCAACGGAAAGACCACATAAAACTCGGGGTTGGCCGTGCCGCGCCCCACGCCCACGCCAAGAATCATCGCCGCCACGGCTGAGGCGACGTAGGAATCGAAAATGTCAGCGCCCATTCCGGCCACATCACCGACGTTATCGCCGACGTTGTCCGCGATCACGGCGGGGTTGCGCGGGTCATCCTCGGGAATCCCGGCCTCGACCTTGCCCACCAAATCCGCGGCAATGTCCGCCGTCTTGGTGAATATCCCGCCGCCGGCTTTGGCAAGCAGGGCCATGGCGGAAGCGCCGAGCGAGAAACCAAGGATGATCTCAGGGTCGCGCGTGAACAGATAGATGACCGATATCCCGATGACCGCCGTACCCACCATGGCCATCCCGAGCACCGCCCCCGCGTAGAACGCCACCTTGAAGGCCGGGTTGAGGCCCACCTTCGCGGCAACGGCCGCACGGAGATTCGCCCGCACGGCGATGCTCATCCCCAAGTAGCCCGCGATTCCTGAGCAGACCGCGCCCGCGACAAACGCGAGCGCCGTCCACACCCCTTCCAACGGATTCTCGCTTCCCACAAACCGGTGGGCTTTGACCGATTCGAGCATGTCCAGACTGAAGACCAGGGCAATAAAGATCCCGAGCACAACCACGAGCACGGCAAGCGTCCCGTAGAGTTTTGCCAGATAGGCGCGGGCACCCTCCTGAATGTACCCGGCGATCTGCTGCTCGCGGGCGCCGCCGGCGTCCTGACGATTGACCCACGCATACAGATACAATGCGAACCCGAGGGACACAACGCCCAGTCCCATCGCAAAAAGGAGCCACATGTTACTGCTCATAGAGTTCCTTGTTTCTAGTTATTGTTTTGTGAACCGAGCGGATGCTGCACAAATGAGCGCTTAACTCCCGCACATTTTTGCCGAACCGCTATGATGCGGCCAAAAATCAAACGGATAGTATGACCTCTAAGAGCCGAAAACAAAAGGAAAAACTCTTGCGCGCGCACTCGCCGTTGGCGACTGCGGATCCCGAGGGGGGTCGCGTTTGGGGATGACCGTTTTTTAGGAAGTGCCGGGGCGTCTGTTGCCGCCCCTGCCGCGGATCCGCTCATTGGAACTGCATGAGCGTGCCGTCCGCCGGCAGCCAGTCCAAAACGAACGTGCCCGGCGCCGCGTTGGTGGTCGAATCCGATCCCAACTTGCTCAGACCGCCGCTCACCGAGTTGGAGAAAACCGAAGCCGAAAAGTCGCGGACGCGCCACACCGCAATGCGCCCGCCTCCGCCCCCGCCTCCGCCCGATTTGCCGGGAATACCAGCCCCGTTGCCGCCGTTCGCCTGCAGCAGGGCGTTGGAGTTTCCGATAAACGTGCGGCAGGTGATGTAAATCCCGCCTCCAGACGCGCCGCCGCCGTAATTAGCCTCGCCGCTCCCGCCGCTGGCGGTGATGGTGCCCAGAAGGGTCACGGCTTTCCCTGCCCGGATCTGCACGCTGCCGCCGCCATACGGGCCAACCGTGTAAGCCGAAGTCGCGGCCTTGGCACCGCTGCCCGGCTCGATAGGCGCGTCAGCAGACCCGTACACGTCTCCCGCCGTGCCCTGCAGGTAACCGAGGAACCCGACACCGCCATAGCCCGCGCCAGCAGCCCACGCGGCCGGCGCGCCCAATCCGTACGCCATTGCCCCAGCCGTGTTGTATACCCCCTTGCCGCCCGCATAACCGAANNCGGCATTGAACCCGCCGCCGCGCCCGACCGTCAGGTTGCGCATGGTGAAGAGCGGCGACGCGCCGTTCGTGGGATGCGAAACCGGGAAAACCCAGCAGTTGGTGGCGATCAGGAGGTCGTTCCCCACCTCAACCCGGGCACCGATTCCCGACGGCGAAGCGGCATGGGTTCCCCCGGCAAACACATATAACCGGGCAGCGTTGGTCAGGATCAGGTCGTTCGCTACCGCTAGGGTGGCCCCCTCTGCAGACGCGGGGAAGGGATTCCGGAACGTGGGGTAGGTATCTAGAAACCCATTGCCGAGACCCAGAGTGGCTCCGCTGATCTTGACCTGGCCACAACGAACCGTGGTTGCGTTCATGATCTCGAGCTTGCAACACATGTAATTGGTTCCTGTTATTGTCACTGCGTTCGTGACCGTCAGGGAAAAGCTGGGCAACCGCACCCACATGTTGCTCACCGTCCACTCAGGAAGAACCAGATCGGGTGGCACGGGCGCCACCCACTGCCCCGTGAACAGGTTTGTCGGCGAGAAGAAATAAGCGTCCGGGAACCAGAGCGTCCCGATATCGCCGGGCAGAAACGTGCCCTGTCCACCCGAAGAGGATGGCGCCGCGGAAAAGGTGACCGACGGCACGGGCAGCATGCCCTGCGCCTCCGGATCGTAGGCCACCGCAATGCGCCCGCCCCCGCCCCCGCCGCCTAAACCGCCGCCGGAAGGCCCGGCATTAACCGTGATGGAGCCATTGGTGCCTGTGATCGTGGAACAGGTAATGTAGATGCCGCCGCCCGAACCGCCGCTCCCGTGCGAACTGCCGACCGGCTTCGTTCCATTGGCGCTGATCTTCCCGTTCACCACCACATGATCCGCGACAATGCGTACCGCTCCGCCGCCCGAACCGCCCATATAGCCGCTCACCGTCTGATGGGGGGCGGTGCCGCCGCTACCCGGATGCAGGGGGGCTTCGGCGGAACCGTAGGTGTTCGTCGCGAGACAACAGTACGCTGTCTGGTTCAAGAGGTTGCACTGCTTGGGATTGCCGATTCGCCCCATGCCACCGTAGCTGCCGCCAAAAAAATATCCGCTGGTTCCACCGCCGCCAGTACCGCTCAGGATTCCGCCGCCGCCCGGCCCCTGGCCGTCTCCATAATAGCCTGTCCCGCCCGCCCATCCCTTGCCGTCCACAGTGATGGCGCCGTTGGTCTCGATAACCAGTGTGGAACAGGTCACGCACACGCGGTTGGACATGGCGTTGTTGGTGAAGGGCCCCTCGCAGGTCAGAAGCCCCCCCTTCAAGATCGTCAGGTTCGTGGCGTAGAGCGTCGTGTCCCAGTTAGAGCACGACACCACCGCGTTGCTGATCACCAGCGCACCGAGGTACGCCGACGGCTGCGCCAGCAAGACGCGCGCGCCGGCATTGGTCACGACCGCGGTGTCGCCGTCGGCCGGCACGCGCGTGGCCGCAGGCTCGGCCCAGTTCGTCCAGTTCTGCACCGCGTGCCAGTCGTTGGTCCCCGCCGTCCAGGTCAGGGTGTCCCCGCACACCTCACCGGCCCCCAGCCCAAACAGTATAACGCCGACCACCAGTTGAAAACGCGATCTTGCCTTCATTCTGTTTTCTCCATTTCTGGAATTAAGGATGCTGAAATGCTAAACATCCCGACACCATTCTCATTCAGCCGTTTATTCATATCAAAACCATGACGCTTTGTCCATTCGCCGTTCGTTCCAGACTTCTTGCCGTTTTCCTTTTTACAGCTCCGACTCTTTAATGCCTGTGTCGTGTAGGTCCCGTTTTCTTTGATCCGGAAAACACGCAGGCCGGGGTTGTTTCTGTTGTAGGCTTGGAGCGTGGCCGCCGGGGTGTATCCCAAACGGATCCCGTTTGTGTCGGTGCCGCCCCCGACAGGGCGGGCATGCAAGCGCGGCGACGCGCTTTGCATTACTTGTACACGCTCAGATCCTTTAGCCGGATCACTTGCCGGATCGGCCTCATCTCGGTCAAATGCAGCGCGCGGGGCGGCAGCGATACCGCCACGCCCGTGACTTTGATCGGATAGGCCACAGCGGCATTGGTTGACTTCTGCCAGAGATTATTGACACTGCCTGTGGACAGATCCGGAACCGGAGATTTCTCCGTGATCGGCATGCGCAGGAAATTCCAGCCGTCGAAGTTGACCGTGGCCAACTGGCCATCGTAATCGAAAACTGAGGTGCCGTGCTCGGCGGTGCCGCACGACAAGCGGCGGACTCCCTTAGCGTCCTCGATCTCCCAATACACCTCGCCCCAGCCCGAATTGCCCTTGACCCACAGCCCCAGCGTCGTCGGCTCGCCCTCTACCGTCACGGGCTCTTTCAGCCGCAGCACGGTGTATTCGCTCATCAGCGCCGGCAGATTGGTCTGAGCCACCAGCTCCACTTCCAGACAGTCCCCTTTTTCCTCGTCCCGCACCTGCCGCAGCTCAAAGGTTCCGGCTGTCCGGTAAGGCAAATCTGTGCGGGTGGTCTCCTCAAGCAACGGATCCTTGCCCGGAACCTGCCGCCAGTCGGCGGCGGCATCCATCGGCGCGACCACCCGCAGGTTGGCGGGCGGTTGGTCTTCCGGATAGGCGCGGGCGCCGCATGTGACCGCGCTGACCGGCTCATCGCTGACCAGATACTGCGCTGCGGTTCCGGCGGTCAACTTCAGGCGCTTCCAGTTCCAGAACGTCGAACCCGTACGGCTGCGCCCGTAGAGATCCGTCAACTCATACCGGCTGTTTTTTGCGAACCGCAGGGTCAGCACAGCCGTGCCGCGTCCTGTCCAGAGGGGATACACCCACTTGCCGTCTGGCCGCTTGCACTCCAGCGCGTAGACCGACCAAGAGCCGGTCGGAACCTCACGGGTCAACACCGCGCGGTCGAGCGCCTTCGTGAGCGTCGCCACGGCCACGTAGGACTTTTTGGGGTAAAGGAACGGATAGCGGCGGCAGAGGCCGGTGCCGCCCCAGAAGGAGGAGTTGTAGTTGTTGCCGGTGTCGAACAGCACCGCAAGCGAAATGTGCGGGGCGCGGTAGGCCGTCAGCAGCAGCGCGTCGCGCACGTATTGCTCGGCCTGAAGCTGTTGCCCCTGGATGCGGTCGTTGCGGTAATTGCATTCCACGCAACTGGTCACGCCCCACGAGCGGCAGCCGTGGAGCCGGGCGGCCTCCCGCATCATCCAGCCGGCCTGCTGGCCGCCGGCCCACAATTTCTCCGGCTGGCCGGTACGGCTCACAACCTCGAGCCCGACATAATCCCCGTATTTCTCGGGGAAGCCCCGCCTCAGCAACATCGCGACCAGTTCTGAACAGCCCAGGCTGTTGCCGATGACGATCTTCAGTTTCGGGTAATGCTCGCGCACGAGTTTGGCCAGCCGCATGGCCTGCGCGAACAGCGCGTCGGCGTTGGAAAACTCGTGCTCAGGCAGCACCTTGATCCCGGCCAGTTCGGGAGCCACCTGATAGCCGCGCTGGGCATTCTCGTGGAAGATCATGATGTTGTCGCAGCTTGGAAACCGGGCGATCTTGTCGTCGATAAACGCCTTGATCTCGGCGTCGGAGGCGTTGCGCGCAAGGAGGTGTCCCGGCCACCCGAGGGTGCCGGCCGTCACCTTCCACGGAGCCAGCGTCGCCTCATCGGGGCCTGCGCCCGCGTTGCGGCGCAGCCCCGCCTTGAGCGAGAGCGGCCCCGCGCCTAGAGCGGCGTCCTTCGGGCAATAATGATATGTGTACCACCAGGTGCCGAAGGGTGAGTCCGCAACCCCGGCCTGCCGCGTGTCGGAGCCAAGCAGCGCGAACGACGCCGTGTGGCGGAGAAGCGTGCGCCCGGCCTGCTCCAGCTCGAACACGATCCCGTACCAGCCCGGCACGGGCTGTGCCAGCGGCACGGGAACAAGCGTTTCGCCTGCGGAGGCTTTCAGGGAGAACACCTCGGCCTTCGCGGCCACGACCCGCTCCTCCGCGTCGCGCACGGTCCAGCGCAGGGTGTAGTCGCCGTCCTGCCGCGCGCGCAGGGCTACGGGTAATTCCGGCTTCTCGCCGTTGTGGAAAATATTGCCGGGTTCAGTCTGGCGCACCTCCATTTCCACCGGAGGCTTTTCCAGTGTGACCCCGAACACGCGCACCCCGCTGGCCGGACTGGCCAAGGGAAGGTGGCGGGCATCGGTAAAGGGATGAGCCAGCGGCGTCAGCGGGCCCAGCAGCTCGACGTCCAGATTCGGATGAACCGGCTCGCCCTGTATCTTCGGCCCCTTGTCGTCAAAGACAATGTCTTGGATCTCGCCGGACTGCAAAAAGATTTCCGCCAGCCAGAGCGGAACCTGCGCGTCCCCGATTGTTGTTGTCCCCACGCGGGTGAATCCCGCCGGAGCAGGCTCCCCGCCGTGCGGCAGGCGCACAGTGGTGTCAGCCAAACTCTCCCGCCCGCGGCCGGAGAACCGGCTGCCGGGAATAAACCGGGTCAGGCGCACGGTAAGCGAAGGGTCTTTTTTCGGGTCGGGATCCAAGGCGCACAGCACCCAAGCCCGGATGTACTGCTCCGGAGGCACCGCAGCCAGGCACGATTCACGGAGCCCGTCAAACGCGGTCCGGAAGGTGTAAGACGGGTAAACCTCGCGGTGGCGGGCGGTCACGCCCATATCCAGCCCGGCTCCCTCCCGCCGGATGAACGGTACGCCCCCGAACGGTTCGCGGCCTTCCTGCGGGTCACGGGGCGCAGGCTGTTGCTCCGCCGGCCTCTGGAACGCCGCCAGCGGCAGCGGCAGGTACCGCGTGTCGCCCGTCCCCTCCTCGAAGGAGATGTCGCCCACAGCGCCCGCCTGCGCGCACGAGAAGACCAGCCCCGTGACCGCGCCATCCAGCGCCCCCATGTAGCGGTTATCCACCAGACAGCCGAGGCCCGCGCTTTCGCGGCGGAACGTCAGGGGAAAGCGGTAGGCGCGCGCGCCGGGAAAACGCTCCCAGTCGGCAACGTGTTTCTTTGAACGCTCCTTCTGGTAGAGCTTCAGGTTGGGACGCACATACCGGCGCAGATCCCCCTCCTTCAGGCCGGCAACCGTGATCCCGGCGTCCGGAAGGACTTTCGACACGGTCGTCACCTCTCCGGCTTCCTCGCTGACGGGGAGCGACAGGCTGAACGGATTGAGCGAGAGCGTCGTGTGTTTCGCGTCCCGGCGGGACAGGGTGACCGAAAGGCCTTGGGCCCCGGGCCGCACCCAGACGGTGGCCGCACATGCGTTTTCAGGAAACGCGACGGCCTTGAGCAACGGCACTGGCGCAGCCACGGGATCAGCGATCTTGGCCGACACGTTGCCGATGCGGATCTCGCCTTCCCAGGTCCAGAGCGCGAACCGCGTGATCCGTTCCCCGGGTTTGACAATGAAGGCGCCCCGGTAGCGGCGCGGTTGTTCGGTCAGCTTGTTCACGCTGAAACAATCCCGCCTGTTCACCCGGATCAGGCACGAGGCATTTTTACCCGAAACATCGAGGCTGATCTCCAACACGCGCTCTTCCGCCGAGGGGGCGACATTGAGCTCTTGGAACAGCGCCCCGCGCTTCAGACGCAAACCCCGGTTGGGCGAACCGGGTGCGGCCGGCACCGGCTCGGCCTCGGCGTTGCCGTAGGTGTATTCGGGCGACCAGCCGACAGGAAGCGCTTTGCCGGGGAACGCCCATTTTTCAACCGTCTTCTCAAACGGAGCCGTCTCTTCGAACCCTCCGTTTTTGAGGATTTCCCGGAGGGGCGCCCCGGAACCCGTTTCCGCCGCATGGGCGACTGAAAGACCCAACCCAACCAGGGCCAGACACAAACGCAGCTTTGTTTTCATAACGTCGTCCTTGTGGCGCTGATGCAGTCGATCAAGGCCTGTCCGCTGACGCCCACATAGAGATACCCCGTCTCATAGGGGGCCAGCTCAAGCTTGAACAACTGAGGTTCCGGTTTTTCCGTGAGTTCCCAAGACCCTATCTCATGCCTGATCTCATGCCCGAAGCCGCGTTTGTCATCGGGCTTCCTGATGCAGGAGCTGACCCAGGCTTTGAGCTGGCCTTTGCCGGAAACGATCAGTGTGCCGTTAATCAGGTTGCCTTTCTCTGAGGACGGCACCTGCATGTACGCATAGAGGAGTCCGCCCTGCATCTCCACCTGATTTTTGTTGTGTGGGCCCGCAATCAGCCTCACCCGGTTACCGCCCCAGCCTTTTGGAAACTTCGCGCTGGAAATGCCATCGGCCTTTTTTGGGGTATCGATCAGTTCAGAGAAATTGCCGTTGGAAAGGATGTTCTTGCCGACCACGGCATTGCGGAAGAGAATCTGGTTATGCGGTGCCGTGCCGTCCAACGAACTGCTCTCGGAGGTGTTGGGCGGCTGAAGGTTCGTGCAAGTACGGTGGACATGCATCTTCCAAACCTGCCCGTCGGTGATCCGCACCCCCATGGGTTCCGCCGGGATGCGGGCTTCGACCACATACCGGTCTTTCAGGACTTTGGTTTTGATCTCCGCCCCCGAGTCGAAGGCGGCTTCGCGCAACTTGGCGTCATAAAAGGTTCCGGCGCTGTTGATGACCCAGTGGTAATAGTCGGAGTGGGGCGGAGCCAGAAAAAATTCCACGCTATCGTCTTTCCAGACATCGCCGTCGCGCCCTTTGGCCGCGCTCTTGAGCGCCGACCAGGCATGTTCCGTCATCGCCTCGATGCCGATATACCAATTGTCCCGGTCATAAAGGATCCTGACCCTGGTCTCTTCGACAGGCTCGGAACCGGCGGCAGTCAGAAAACCGGTCACCAATGGGGCTTTGCGCCAGTCTTCCTCGTCCAGAATACCGTCGACGGTCACCTTTCCCTCACGCCCGCGAACCGGCACGTCGTTCTGCGCCGACATCACTTTCTTGAGCGTGTCCGCTCCCGCGACCCAGAACTGCTTGAGGAACGTGCGGTCTGCGGCGATACGCCGTTTCAGGACGGCGTCGCCGCCGGCTAGTTTGTCGGCCTCGTCCAGATAGCCGGTAAGGCGTTTCTCCGCACCGGGCACGGTCAGGCAATAGTTGATCCGGTCTGGGCCGCCATAACCGACGTGACCCGGCGCGCCCTCCCAGAGTTCGCGCCGGTAGGCTTGATATTTCTTCATGGGCTCTGCGGCGGCGCCATAATATTTTCCGTAGGCCTCGAGCATCAGCGCGTCCACATCGAGGGAGGCATCCCACAGCATTTTGGCGGCCACATAATAGAACGGCCAGTTGCTTGACAGCATGGGCAGATGCTTGTTGGTGCAGTCCTCAATCCAGTGGTCCAAGCCTATCTCCCGGTAGAACTTCATGTCCTCCGCAAGAATGTATTCCATGGGGGCATAGGGCGAATGCGCCGTGGAGTAGTAATCAAAAATGCCGATCTTCGACACCCGCTTGCGCCATTCGGTCATCTGTTTGAAGAACCTCGTGTTACATTCGCTTTTCGGGTCATTGAGGCGATGGACATAACAACGCTGGTGCGGACAGTAACGTCCACTTACGCGGCTGTCATAACAGAGGCCGGGGTCTGTCGGCAGATCGCGGAAAACATTGTACATGTCGATGCTCAGGTCAGCTTCGGGGTTGCGCGCAAGAACCTTGTCCGCAACCAGGCGGGTGAAGCGGTGGGCCAGATTGGAGACCGTGAATTTCCCTTTGTATGTTCCCATCTTGATGCATTCCGGACACTGGCACCAGCAATCGAAGCTGGAATCGTGGAAGCTGATGGAAAATTTCGCCCTGTAGGCTGCCATTTCCGCGACATAGTCGATGACCCTCTGCTGCACGTCGGGATTTGACAGGCAGCGCTGGGAACGCTCTTCGCACACGCGCTTCCCGTCTTTGAGGGGAAACCACTCCGGATGGGTCTTGAAGAGTTTCTGCGGGATAGCCGCCTCGAACGTGAGATGGCCGCCGCCGCCAACCGGCTCGTTACCGCAGGCGTAAAAATCGAGTTCTTCGCGGTTGCGGTTAGGATACTGGTAGAAGGATCCGAAATTTATCTTGTTGCGCATCTGCCAGATCCGGACCTCCTCCATGGTCCAAGGCTTGACCGACTCCGTCCAGCAACTGATATGGCGGCCCCTGACCGTCGGCTCCTGAAAGTCATCGATCTCGCCCAGCGTCAGGTTTTTTGAGCGCGGGCAATACTCGCCGTCTTCTCCGGGATGGAACCAGCGCACGCCCAGATAGTTCTCGATCAGGACGTACGTCCCATAAAGCACCCCGATCGGTTTCTTGCCGATGATCAAGATGCGGTTGCCGTCCGTTTTGATGTAGAAGGCGTCGTCGCTTTTAGCCGCGGAGAGCCTTTCGCGCATCGCCCCCGGCATCAGGAATTTGGCGTATTCCATCGTGGCCGGCAGGATCTCGATAAAGTCGGCCTTGTCCGTAGAGCGGTAGAATACGGCCGGATACGTGGAGCGGTTCATGACGGCGCCGGAGATTTTCTTCACGTACTCCTGCAGCTCAACCGCCGCGCGGTACTCCGGAGCCGAGGGGCACGGGTTCATCTGTATCTTTGCCCCGGTCTTGCCCTCCGTCACCAGAGGATACCCCTTCGCAAAAACGCCCGCAACAGCCACCATGCCAAGTATGGCGGCCAACCCCATAGCCTTCTTCATGTCCCGTCCCCCTAAAACTTGCGGAATCGGCTAACCGGGTATCTCTGCAACCCATACGGGCGCAGCCGTACCCGGCTACTTCAGGGTTCTCACGAGGCGGACGCCGCTCCATGGGTCCGTCGCAAAATCCGGAAAATAGGCTCCCCGAACCGCTGTGCGGTTGCCGTCCGCCTCCAGACTCGCAGTCCCGCTCCGGGCCACGCGCTTTTCCCCCGACGCCGGCCCCGGCGGATCCGTCACTGGCGTTGTTCCTAGCGAATACACGTACCAGTCCAGACAGATCTCCCACACATTGCCGTGCGTGTCGTACAGCCCCCATGCGTTCGGGGCTTTCTCTCCGACCGGGTGCTGTATGGCGGTAATACCGCCGTTTCCCTTCCACCACCCGATCTCGTTCAAAATGTTGGTGTCAGCCGCAGAGGTTGAAACCCCGTCGCTGTAATAAGACTGCGTCCCGGCGCGGCAACAGTACTCCCACTGCGCATCCGTGGGCAGGTCGAAATCATCTATCCCTGTTTTGGTCCTCAGGCACCCGATGAAGCTGGTGGGGCAGACATCGGAACCTGTCGTGTACCAGTTGACGGCGGGCACACCGTTCGTCGCGCCCCGGAGCATGTTGTACGACACTTTTATTTTCGGGGTCGACGACGACGCGTTTCCTGTGCCCATGATCCGGTACCACTGCGCATCCGTCAACTCGAACACCCCCACGTAACACGCCTTGGTCAGCGTGACGGGCCTGTTGCCGGGATATTCACCCATCATGAAGCTTCCCGCCGGGACACGGCGCAGCACGAGTTTATCCGTTTTGTATTCGCTGTTGGTCACGCCGAACCACACGTTGGTCCACCGGCCGTAGGTCTCCAGTTTCGCGTCGCCCGGATAGACATACGTGATCTGGTTGGTCGCGTCCTTATCCTTCATCAGGTCGATGACCATGTAGAGTGGGATCGGGGTGGGGGAGACGTCCACTTTCAAGGTTGTGAAGATCCCGTTCGTGTAGGACGTCTTGGACGGATCCACGACAATGCGGCGCGCCCCGCGAGAGACGTTGTAGAGGTCGCCCGACAGGGAGTCCACAGGCAGGATAACCGGGGTGGTGCCACAGTAGGCGGAGACCGCCACGTCAACCCGGTGCGCGTCCTCGCAGTCCAACACATAGTCGACATCCACCAGCGGACTCCACGGCCAGCGCTGCCTCACAACCACACTGGTGATGTTCGTGCCTTCCGCCCATGCCCCCTGCGCCACGCAACCGATCAGCCCAAACACTGCCATCCTGAACGTTTTTCCCGTTTTCATTCCCGTCTCCTTTAGGCATATAGCCGTTTAGGCCAACAGACTGTCAGGCTCATTGCCGGTTTTTTTCCCGGCTTCCCGTCCCGGCATCAGCGGAGGCGGAACGACGTCCCGTCGTACGGACGCATCAGCTCTGCCGTCAGGGCGTCCGCCGCTGTCCCCGGAAAAGTCAGCATCAGGTCAAACGTGCCATACCCCCAGCCATTGTTTTTGATTTTCCAGCCGACGTAACCGGATGCGTCAGAGAGGGCGTTCGTCTGCACCCGGACGGTCTCCTGGGCGATCACGAGGTGCGCGGTCATGGCGTTTGTCGCCGCAGGCGCAAACACGGCATCGTAAGGGATCACCACATTCGTCTTGACCTTGGACCATGCCGGACTGTTGGTGTCGGCATTAACCGACGCCGCACCGAACGCGCCTGTCACGACGGCCAGCCGCGAGGTCATCGCCTCCACCAGCACATCGCCCGCCGTATAAAAGGTCAGCGTCAGGTCATACACGTCTTCCGCCGCAGGCACACCCGGGGCAAACGCGCGCCACAGGTAATTGGAGGCGGTTTCCTTGGTGAAGGTCTTGGTGAACGACCCATTCATGCCCACGATGTCCAGCCGCGCCTTCGCCGCATTCGTGCTCCAGTCCCACACCAGATTGACATCGTTCGTGAACACAGTCATCCAGTGCCGCCCGTAAGACGGCGAGGTGTTCACCATGATCGGCGGCGAAACAGCCCCGGCCGTTTCCGCGCCCATCACCATCACCGCTGCCGCCAAAACCACCCATTTGCTTGTTACGTTCATCACTCCGGCCTCCTTATTACCTTCCGGGCGGGCGACCCCGCCCGCCCTATGACAGTTCCCGTTTTAACGCCCCTCGTTGCCGTGTTTGGCAATCCAGTCCCTCGCATAGTCCACGGCCACGAGCCCTTTGTTACAGAGCGGCGTGCAGTGGAAAATCAGCCCGTCGATCTGGCCTTCCTTGTAAAGCTTGTAGGCGTGATCAAGCTGCATGGCCATGAAGTCCTTGCTCAGCTCCTTCTTGCCCCCGAAGTCCCACATGTAGATGCCCAGAAGCGTCGGCTTGTCCGGAACCAGCTCCCGGTATTTCTTGAAGTTCGCCTCGAGCTTCTGGATATCCGCACCGTTCCAGATCCAGAGCGAGACGGTGTCGACGTACTGCATCACCGGCTTGATCCAGGGCCCGATCTGGCTGGTGTAAACGACGATCGCCAACTCAAGGCGGCGCTTATAGGCCAGCGTCTCCTCGTACAGCGCTTTCATCTGCTCCTGGGAAAGGGCCGCCGGAGCCGGGTCGGTTTCCACCTTCGGTTTTCCATGAAAGAAATCGTCGAGATAATAACCGGTCATGTTCGGCATGATATCGCGCAGCCCGAACACATAATCTTTCAGGGAGTCATAGGTCTTCTGGTTGCTCCCGAGGTTCCAGGCGACACGTTTCACGTCCTTGAACTGGCTGCGGTACTTCTCGTCCGGATGGCCACCGCGGATCACACAGACGTTCGGTATCCCCATGTTTTTGATACCTTCGGCCATGCTCATCGGCGCGCTCAGCGGGATATTGTAGACCCCCTTCGGCCCGTCGTACGCGCCCGGATCATGACCCCACATCCACAAACGGTCCCGCAGGTTGTTCTCGTAGGCGGGGTACTTGACCTCCGCTGCACGGGTGCAGCAGCATCCGGCCGACATCGCGCCAAACGCCGATACGGCGCCCGCGCCGGCCGCTGCCGACGTTTTTTTCAGAAACTCTCGCCGCTTGATCATCATCCCTCTCCTCCGTGTTACTTCCCGTTTCCAACGGGAAGCGGTTTTTGTTTCATTCCTTGCGGACGTCCCCTCACGCCCCGCCCCCTAAAACCGCTACGGCAGGGTTCTCACAATGCGGAAGCCGATGGAGCTGTCCGTGACTCCGGGGGCACAACTTCCCCGGCTACCGCAACTGACCCCTTCCGCCTGAAGGCTCGAAGCCCCGCCGCAGGCCACGCGATTCGCTCCAGACACGGGCCCCGGCGGATCCGTCACTGGCGTTGTGCCGAGCGAATACACGTACCAGTCAAGACACGTCTCCCATACGTTGCCGTGCATGTCATACAGCCCCCATGCGTTCGGAGCCAAAAGC
>JALHET010000034.1 GCA_022839525.1 Lentisphaerota bacterium | reverse complement strand
CGGGTTCACATACAGCTCCGATGGGCCAGCGGCTACCAATTTGTGGATGCAGGTCCCCAATTCAAGCCCATCGGCAGGAGGGGGTAAGGATTGGGGCAATGTCACGGTTCTCTGGCATGAAAACAAATGGCGGCTCTGTGTCTGGCTCGACTGGGTGCCGTGAGAACGAAAGGCACCTTGTTCTGCTCTAGGAAACAGGACATGAAAACGGCACTTCGCTAGAATTTGTGGGTACCAGTTGATTGAAACAGGCGCATCCGGTTATCCTTCTTATTTACACCACAAGGAAGGACGAACAAAACCGGATTCGCGTAGAAACATTACTAAACCACATGGAACACTACAAGGGCTTTGTTTACAAGGCTTGCAAGTCACCCAATTTTGCGAAGGGGGGTTGATTCCATTGCGCGATGGGAGTATACTTAAAAATATGAAAAAACTCATGACAGTGTGTGTGATCTGCGGGTGCTGTTGCCCCATGGGGTTCAGCGCCACCAATTATGTGAACCGCGCCACCGGGAACGACGCGTACGACGGCGCCACCCCGGCGACGGCGAAGCGTACCATCCAGGCTGCGGTGAAGATCGCCAACCCGGGCGACACCGTGCTCGTCGCGCCCGGCATCTACGATGAAGGCATGACTGTCACCCCCGGAGGCTGGCTTTCGAACCGCGTGGTCATCACCAAGGACATCCTTCTGGAGTCAACCCATGGCGCGCGGGAAACCATCATTTTGGGTGTACACGACTCGTCGAGCACGAACTTTGCGGGATGCGGCTCGAATGCGGTGCGCTGTGTCTATGCTAATGCGGGCACGCTCAGGGGCTTCACCTTGGCCGGCGGCGCTTCGGGGGATGTCAACAATGAGGACGCGAACAACCGCGGCGGCGGGCTCTACTCGCCGAATCAGAACGGGTTGCCCATCCTCTATGATTGCATTATCAGCAACAACGCGGCTATCCGCGGGGGCGGCGCATACGGCGGCACCTTCCACCGCTGCCTGATTGCCCACAACAGTGCCCAAAGGAACGGTGGCGGTGCCCGCGAGACGATCCTGCATGACAGCCTGATCGTGTACAACAGCGGCGGGGGCGTCACCCACAGTTACTCGAATCCCCTTGGTCGCGTCAGCGGAGTCTATAACTGCACCGTCGCGCGGAATAGCGGAGCCGGACTCGATCAATCCAGCGGATACAACACAATCAGCGTCGAGAATACAACAGCCTTTTCTGCCGGCTACGCGACGGTCACCTTTGTCAACTGCTGCCTCTCCTCCGCCACGACCCGCGGCACGAACAACATTGTGGCCGATAACGTGCGCTTCGTGGACTCGGCTAACTGGGATTTCCGTCTGATGCCGAACTCCCCCTGTCTGGACATCGGCGACCCCGCCCTGAACGGCAAGGCCTTGCCGGCAGAGCAACGAACCGACTATTTCGGCAACCCGCGCGTGCAGGGCGCGGGGCTCGATTTGGGCGCCATCGAGGGTGCCGCAGAGCATACCGCCGTGGTCACCTGCGTGGCGCCGACCGGATCGGGAACGCTCTCGCCCATGGGACATATTGCGCTCTACACCCTGCCCACCCAGTTGGTCTTCAACGCCACCGCGGACGCGGGCCATGCGCTGCGTTACTTCACGGTCAACGGCGCCAGAATGATGGATTGCGGCAACACCTTCACCCTTGATATCACACAACCGGAAACGTACACGGTTTCCGCCGTTTTCCTCCCTGCCCGTTACGTGGACGCGGAAGCGGGTGACGACGCGAATGACGGCATGACCCCGGATGCAGCCTGGCGAACCCTCCAGTATGCGGTGGATACCGTGCCAGTCGGTTACATGGTTCTTGCGGCGCCCGGGGTTTATGACGAAGGAGGCCGAGACGGCAGTGGGTCGATTACCAACCTGATGAACCGAGTCGTCATTATGCGCAACATCGTGCTCAAGGGCAGCGGCGCGGGACAGTCGTTCATCGTGGGCGCGTCCGACCCCTCCGGCGACGCCTACGGCTGCGGACCGAACGCGGTCCGCTGCGTCCTGATGACTGCCGGAGAACTTGAAGGCTTCACGGTCACGGGCGGGCGCGCATCCAATTTGGGCATCGACAAAGACTCCTTTAACCACGGCGGCGGTTTCGTGGTTAGCGGTTACAATGCGGCGCAGATTTGGGATTGCGTAATCTCCAACAATGTCGCGATTCGGGGAGGGGCTGTTTTCGGCGGTGTCTACCACCGATGCAACATCGTGGAAAACCGGGCGACCGGTTACGGGGTTAACCGTTACGGCATCTGCTACGACTGTCTTCTGGCCCGTAACTTCGGTTGGGCAACGGGAGAAGGCGTGAAACTCTATAACTGCACGGTCACTGCCAACGACAACGGAATCAGGCATATGACAGAAACTGTCAAGGTCTATCTTTACAACAGTATCATTTTCGGCAATGCCGGCGTAGATGTGGAGCAAGGTAATGTGACCGCCGTAACCAACTGCTGCACAGGCGGCGCTCTTAGTCCGGGAGCTGGCAACATTGCCGCAGATCCGCTCTTCGTCAACGCCGCCCAAGACGACTACCGCTTGCGCGCTGACTCGCCGTGTAAGGACACAGGCGATCTTCTTTTCACATTTGAACCCGAAGGCACCGACCTCGCGGGCGCACCGCGCGTGATCGGGCCGCAGGTCAACATGGGGGCGTTCGAAAGCTGTGTCGGCGCGATCAACACCGTGACCGCGCCCGGCAGCACACTCAGCCCCTCTGGCCCGCTCCTGTTTAATTCGTTCCCCACCAGCGTGACCTTTACCGTTTCCTCGCCTCCGGGACGCACGTTCCTCTATTTTTCAACGAACGGTATCCCGGTCCCCTATGCGGGTAACACCATCACGCTCTCATTACAAACCCCGGAAGACGGCATTCTCCTTCAGGCCGTCTTCGAGGGGATCTTTTATGCGGATCCCGCCCGTCCGGACGACTCCGGCGACGGGGGTCGTGGGAGACCGCCAAGCGCACCCTCCAAGCCGCCGTGGATCTGGCGGTCGACGGCGAGACGGTGCTGGCTGCGCCCGGCGTCTACAACGAGGGGACACGCCTCACACCGCAGGAAGGCGCAGTGCAGAGTTACCTGCTCAACCGTCTCGTGATCACAAACGCCATTACGGTCCGCTCGCGTGACGGTGCCGCCTCCACAACGATTCTCGGCACGTTCGACATGCGCGGCGTCTACATGAATAAAGGCGTCCTGCAGGGGTTCACGATCACGGGCGGCGCCACCGGCAACGAGAACAAGGAGGACGCGAACAACCGCGGCGGCGGTGTCTATGTGCCGCCAAATGTCGTGGTGCCCTTGGTGCTCGACTGTGTCATCTCGAACAATGCCGCAGGCCGGGGCGGAGGCACCTATTTCGGCACGTGCGAGCGGTGCTGGATCGTCGACAACTATGCGTCGAACAATGGCTCGGGCATACGCAACGGCATCGCCCGCAATTGCCTCATCACCGGAAACCGCGGCGACTCCATTGTCACCTATGCCTACCTGTATCACTGCACGGTGGCCAACAACGCGGGTACGGGCGTCGGTTGGTATACCACCGCCTATAACTCCATTTCGAGCAGCAACAGTCAAAATTTCGTATCCAACGCAAGTTTAACAAATTGCTGCAGCCCGTCTGCGTCGCCGCCGGGCGCGAATAACATCGTCGCGGATCCGCTCTTTGTGAATGCCGCCAACGGCGATTTCCGCCTCGCGGCGGGTTCGCCCTGCATCGATGCCGCCGACCCTGCCTACACGGCGGATCTTCTGGGCGTTGCGCTCGATGGGGCGTTGCGGACGCAGAACGGCGCACCTGATATCGGCGCCTACGAGTGGGACTGGCGTCCCGTATTCGCTGAAGACCTCGATTGCCCCAGTCTGACGGTCACGGCGGTCACGCCCTTTGTGACGCACACGAACCATGCCTCCTATATAGGCAGCACCGCCGTGTATCTGGATGGCGCGGCCGCGCGCAGCTACGGGCAGGCGAGCGTGGAACTCGAGCTCGTCTGGGAACTGAAAGCTGCCACAACCATCTCCCTCTCGTTCGAGGTGGACGGCGCGGGAACCCTCACGCTCTATGAGGATGACCAGCCCATTGCCAGCGCGGTTTTGCAGGACGGGTTCCGAACCGTAAAATACAAAGTGCGTCAAAAACCGGCCCGTCTGCGAGCGGTTTATGCTGTCCCGGAGGGAGATACCGGCGGCGCGCGGTTGGACGCCTTTGAAAGTATCGGCGGGTTCACGCTTCTGTTGAGGTGACGCGCCCTGTCTGCCACAGGAGCCGGGTGCAACGGATACGGTTTGAACGAAAACCGGCGAGGCATCTTCGGGTGCGTTCCCGGAAGAGGGTGTTGGAGTCAATATGAAAAAGAACATGATGGTTGGAGTGATATGCGGATGGGCAGCCCTGTCCGGGTTGGGTGCGACGTGGTATGTAGATGGCGCCCGCCCGGACGACTCCGGCGACGGAACCGGCTGGGGCACGGCGAAGCGCACCATCCAGGCTGCGGTGGACAGCGCCAAGCCCGGCGACACCGTGATCGTCGCGCCGGGGATCTATGGCGACGGCACCCGGATCACGCCGGGCGGACGGTTGCAAAACCGCGTGGTTGTGACCAAGGACATCACCCTCGAGTCCCGCGACGGCGCGGAAAAGACCGTCATTCTGGGCAAGTGCGACCCTGGGGGACTCTCCAACGGAGGGTGCGGACCGGATGCCGTGCGCTGCATCTTCATGGATCGGGGCATACTCAAGGGGTTTACCCTTACGGGCGGGGCAACAGGCAACGAGAACAAGGAAGACCTGAACAACCGCGGCGGCGGGCTATACTCGCCCAGCCCAAGCGGTCTTCCGCTTGTTTACGACTGCATCATCAGCAATAACGCTGCGATCCGCGGCGGCGGCGCTTACGGCGGCGCCTTCCACCGTTGCCGCATCACCCACAACCGCGCCAAACAGAATGGCGCCGGGGTCCGCGATTCGCAACTTCACAACTGTCTCGTGGTTTTCAACGAGGGGCCTGGCGCGTCCTTTTGCTATGCCCGCCCCGGCGGGCGCAACAACGGGTTGTTCAACTGCACGGTGGCCTACAACACGGAGGCTGGTCTCGACATGTGCAGCGCCTTCAACACGATCAGCGTCTGCAACGGCGAGGCGTTCCGGCTCTCCAGCGCGATTCCATCGCTCACGTTTGTCAACTGCTGCCTCTCGTCCCCTACTGTGCTGGGCTCCAACAATATCGTGGTGGCCTACGCGCGTTTTGCGGATGCCGCAGGCGGGGATTTCCGCCTGCTGGAGAACTCTCCGTGTCTGGATGCCGGCTCTGCCGCCTTCTTAACCACTCCCCCCGCTGATGTCGCCGGATTAACTGACTTTCTTGGAGCCCCCCGCGTACAGGGTAAAGCCGTGGATATCGGCGCCGTGGAAGGAGTCGTGGCCGGTATCGCGGCGGTTGCGATCGATCCGCCGCAAGGCTCCGGAACCGTGTCCCCTTCGGGTACCGTGATCCTCAAAAACCTGCCCACGCAAGTGGTCTTCACAGCTTCGGCAGCGCCTGGTTTTGCACTCCACCACTTTACGCTAGACGGCGCGGACCGGAGAAAGCGCCGGAACACGTTCACCTTGCCGGTCAACCAGCCCGGCGGTTATTCGGTGTCGGCGGTTTTTAAGGAAGCCGTGCCATGGAATCCGCGTCTGACTGAAGCGGAGGTGATTGAGGAGCCCGAAGCGGCCACGCCGATGGAAGGCAGGCTCGAAAACGAGCCGGCCTTACGGATCGAGGAGGGGAGACTTGCATGGCGGTGCCGCGGTCTGGGTTCTTCCTATTTCATTGAATTCTGGTTCCGCCCCATGGATTGGAAGGCGACTGGCGGCGATGCCGTTGAACTCTGCCGCTTGACCCTAGGCTCCGCGACCTATGTGCTCTCCAAGGTGGCTGGCAAAAGCCAAGTCGCTTTCGGTGTCAACGGCGAAGCGGCGGCAACGTATCCGGTCTATGCCTGGGACGATGCGGAGTGGGCTCCGCCCCAGCCGCAAAAAATGATTCTCCGCCGCAGCATCGGCTGGCACCATGTGAGCATGTCCGTCGCGGGGAAACGGCTCCGCCTTACAATCGACGGTTTCCCGGCACGGGAGATCAGGCCGTTGGAGGTCAACGGCCCGATCCGCGAATTGGCGTTGAGCGGTCACCCCGGCACGCTCTTCACCCTGCCCCTTCTGGGCCGTGGCGGCTCTCCCGAACCGTCCGCCTTGCGGCAGCGCTTCTTGGCGCTCTTCCTGAACGAGACGCAGATGCGGGCGCACCTGCTGACCGTGCCCCGCATGAAAACGCCTCCGAAGGCTGACGGTCTTTTCTCCGATAAAGAATGGAGCGGCACGGCACGCATCACCGGTTGGCTGGCACCCGAGACCGGGCGACTGCTGCCGACGGACTGCACAGGATACATCGGCTATGACGATAAGCGCCTCTATTTGGCTGTTGTAACGCCCGCGCCCGGCATGAAAACAGGAGCGCCGGAATCCGATACAACATTCGATCTGTTTCTCGGGCCTCCGTTTGTAAGCGGCGAGGAACCGCGCCGCCTGTTCCAATTCACTGGAACGTCGTCAGGCAAAAAATCCCAGCGTCGGGTTTTGCCGTCGCAAGACGAGAACTGGAGCGGCGCATGGGAGTGGGCTACGGCGATCACGAACGGCCAGAGGGTCGCGGAGTTCTCGGCACTGTTCGGCGCGCTCGGCCTGCCCAAACCCGCTGCCGGAGAGACTTGGAGCATCGGCTTTTCCGGCGGGCAGCCCTGTGCAACATGGGTTCCTCCTGAGGGAGATGCCTCCAAAGCGCCTCCCACGGCTGAAATGCTGTTTGATCCAAAAGCGCTGGTGATCCGGCCCGGGCCGTGGACGCTCAAGAACAAGCGCGTTTCGGTTGCGGTCGGAATCAATGGGCTCCGGAAACAGCACCGCCTCACCGTTGGGCTGCAACTGTACGGCGGCAATGATCTCCTGCCAACGGAAACCGCTGAAAAACAGGTCGTGTGGGACGGCAAGAGTGGGGTCACGGTAGACGTGGGGGTCGCCACGGGCATCCACCCGTACGGGCGGGTCGCCCTGTATGTGAAGGACGGCAAGCGGGATGTGCATTATCACAGCGCGGGTTTTCCTGTGGCCGGGGAGGGGGATGCGGAATGAAACGTGTGCAAGAGATTCGATGGATGCGGCACCGGGAACGCTTCGTCCGGATTTGCCTTTTTGCTGTAGCGGCACTGCTTGCGTGCGGGGGCGCCTCCTCCCGTGCGGCGGAAGCGCCTGCGGGTTCCGTGTACACGCGCAAATGGACACGCGCGGAACTCGAAGAAACGGTGAGGCGGAGCGCCGAATGGCTCGGTTGCGCAATCGGCAGGGATGAGGTCGTTCCGCCGCCGTGGACGCCAATGCAGGTCTCGGGACAGTCCGTCCGTTGCTGGGGAAAGGAGTTCCGGTACGAAAACTCTGTGCTGCCGGTCTCCATCACCAGCCTCGGCGCGGAGTTGCTCTCGGGCAAACCCTCTGTCCGGGTGAAAGCCGGGGGGCGGTGGATCGCATTTACAGACGCGGAAGTGACGATCGCGCGGAAACACGATGGACTCGTGAATGCGCGCGCTGTTTCCCGTTCGGGGGCTTACACTCTGGAGGTGACGGTCGGCTACGAGTTTGACGGCATGGGCAAGGTGACCCTGCGTCTAGCCGCATCGGACGGCAGCGGGGCGGAGGGGGTGCTGCTCGACATTCCGCTGCAGGCGCGCCGGTCCGTGCTGTTCCATCTGACCGGATCCCGCGCCGACCTGAACGTGGACGGCGAGTTGATCCGCGGCGCCGCTTATCCCCCGATGTGCGATTCCGGCCCGGTGCCGGCCGCGGGCAGAAAGCTCGACGCGTTCCGCGAGATCATCTGGCTCGGGGACCGGGAGGTCGGGTTCTGCTGGTTTGCCGACGACATGGCGGGGTGGCCCCTCCGTGACGAGACGGACATTCAGGTGATCACGCCCGAGGCAAACAACGGGCGCACCCTCCAAGTGAAGTTTGCCGACAAGCCTTTCAGCCTCGCCAAGCCGCACGAGTGGGTGTTCGGTATCCAGGCGACGCCCATGCGCCCCCGGCCTGAGGATTTCCGTACCCGCGTCGGCTTCGGCTGGGGAAGTAAGACCAACAACTACCCGATCCAGCAACGCTGGAGATGGGGCGACGGCTACTATTATCCTTTCCAGGACACCTACCCCGAGTTGGCTCGGGCGGACGTCGAGGCGGAGCGGGCACGGGGTAAGGAAATCATGCCCACGTCGTCGGTTGAATATTTCGGCATGTACCGTTTCGCCAGAAACTCGTATGGCCCTCTGGTCGACCCGGGGATGATACAGCGCGAGGTGCTGATCTGGAAAGAAGAGTGGGATCAGATGCGGAAGATCACGGAATCGGCCGCTGAAGCGCTGGAACGGAAGAACCGGGCGCTGGAGCGAAAGGCGAAACGCCTTCCCGGAGGTCGCCCCTTGGAGGAACTGCTGGCGCGGCCCAGGCATAGCGGGCCTGGAGAGGACTGGGACGGTGTGCTCTTTAAGCCGGACACCTACCCCGAGCGCTTTTGCTACAATTCCTCCTTTCAGGATTACTATGTGTGGAAACTCCACGAACTGGTCAAGCGGACCGGTTTAGCGGCGATCTATCTGGATCAGCAGCTCTACGCATGCGTGAATCCCGAGCACGGGTGCGGTTATATCGACTATAAGGGCGAATGGGCGGGACAGGGGAACGTGTTCGCGATGCGCGAGATGGCCAAGCGCATCTACATCGTGTTCTGCCAGCTCAACGGACGGGCGCCGCAGATCATGTGGCACTGTTCCCAGCAGATGGTGATCCCGGCGATGTCCTTCTGCACCATCTATTTCGACGGGGAGAAATACACCAGCCCGAATCATACGCGCAGCATTCTGAACCACGAGTTCTACAGCGCCTTCCTCACCGAAGAGGTGATGCAGGTTCAGCACATGGGCAAGCCGTTCGGGTTTGTCGCGGACTTCCTGCCGGAGATCAACATGGCCGCCGCGCGCGGACTCCCGGTCAAGTCGCCGACCCTGGCCACCACACGCGACATGATGGGGCTGCTGATGATCCACGACTCGCATTTGGACGGGCTGGGCCATGTCTACCATCCCGCACTGGTCGATCAGATTGTCGGTGCCCGGCTCTCTTTCCCGCTGGACAAGATGAAGGTCGTCTACTATTGGGAGCCCGGTTCCGGGGTGGCGGTTTCGCCGGGTAGCGTGAAGTTCATCCTGCACTACGGCAGTCAGAGAGCGTTGCTGATCCTCTTTAACTGGGGTGATGAAACGGTTCTGGCTGAAGCGGCCTTGGATCGCGCGCGGCTTGGCGTGGCCGGCGGCGGCCTGCATGCCACGGATGTGCTCACCGGCGAGCGGATGGAGACGCGCGGGCACACCCTTAAGGCAGACCTGTTGCCGCGTGATTTCAGGATGTTTGAGGTAAAGTGGTGACGACAAGAAACATGATGCGGGGCGGCGGTTAATGTGCAGGGTGCGGCACCTGTGATATTTTCCGGCACATGTTCGGCATTCGGAGACATACAAGAATGTTCCGTTGCTTTTTGCGGCGACTGAGTTTGTTGCTTGGAGTGGTGTTTGACCGGGGCGATACGGTTGTAACTTAAGTTGCTTATTCGTTCAACAATTCCCGCCGGACCAGCAAAGACCACGGCTCCCGCCAAAACACAAGGCTCCCCTTATCAACGGACACTGAACACAGTGCCGTCACCCAAAACGGGGCCTACCGTCACGAAGGTCGAGGTTTCCTTCTGGTTGTCGTAGCAGGCCTTAATCCACTCGGGGGAGCGCCCCGTGCGTTCGGCGCGGTATTCGTCGATCGAGCCCGCGAAGCAATCCGACCCCGAATTGGAGAAGAACGACGTGCGGATATTCGACGAGCAGAGTGAGCCCTCGTTCAGCACGAACGGCCAGAACACATTCGTCACGCAGGCACCGTCGCAATAGGTCTTGAAGAATAGGCCGTCGTGCGTAAAGACGTACTGGTGCCACGCATCGTCTTCCGGAGCGGGGATTTTTGAAAGCCCCTTCAAAAGCGTCGAGGAACCGGTCGTGCCCAAACTCATCCCCACCGGCTCGATCTGTTGGTAGACTTCCAGGTGGTAATATTTCTCCTCCGGGAAGTACTTGAACCAGTACTGCCGCCCGAACCCGGCCGGGCGCGGATCGCGCAAATCTTCCCGGACGACGATCTGAGAGTTGCTACCGGACGTTCCGGCGACCGGGCGCGTCCAGAAGGAGAACGTAAAACCGTCGCGGTAGTCGTTGCCGGGCGCGCCGACGCTGTCGTCTTGAATCAGGGAAAACGCGGCATCCTCCGCACGGAAACAGGCCGCGCCCGACACCCCGTTCGTCATTTCGGGTAACCCGACGCATTCCGCCATGTTACCCGCGTTTGCGGATGAATCGGTGAGGTATGGAACGGACGAGGAGAGCGCATCGAAATGGAATACGCGGCCGTATTCCGCGGTCCACACGTCGCCGGGGTTCCAGTTCCCGCTCTCAGCGAGGTCGTCGTGCCAGAACGCCTCGATTCGGGTGTCTGCCGTAAGTTCCGGCACCCGCACCCACACGACGCTTTCACCCGAGGGGTTCCATGTGGCCGCCTCCCAGGCGAGCGGATCGTGCGAACCGTCCTTCAGCATGAACCGGACGCGTGAGGCGTCTGCGGGGAGGCCGCGCGAAGCCGGAATGAGCACGCACAACGGGAAGTTCGTGAGCGTTTCGGTTCCGGAATAATTCACCGAAATCGTCATGTGGCGGCCCGCACGCTTGCGCGGGATGCGCGTCTGAACGGGTTCGCTCCACACCTCGCCGAAATCGTTGACGGCCCGGAAACGCGCGTAGAAACGCTGGTCGGGGGCGAGTCCCGTCACCGTGCCAGAGACCGTGCCGTCCGCGCACACGCCTAGCGTGGACGCCTGCTGCCAGCGCGTTTCGTGCGTGCCGCCGTCCGTCGCGCCCCAGTAGAGCGTTACCGTGGCGTTCGTGCGGCAGGAGAAGACGGCGGAAAGCTCGGCTGAATCCCAGGCGGGCGCGACTGCCGGAACGCCCGAGAAATGCGGGTGCAACTGCCAGGCCACGCCGTCGCGGTAGGCCAACTGGGTGCGGTAACAGGCGGCGATCCACGCGGTGTCGCGGCAGACGTTCTCGATGCGGAATTCGTCCATCGCGCCCTGAAGCGCCTCGCGCGCGGCGTTGCCCGAACTCGCGAGCTGCATGTAACCGTTTGTGTCCGACACGTAACCGATGGAAGCGTGCCCGGTCGACGTGTTCAGGCACACACCGTCACGGTAAGAGCGCGTGGTCGTGCCGTCACACGAGTAGACGTAGTGGTGCCACCCCGCGTCCGGCACGTCCAATGCGGCTTTGCCGTTACCGTTACCGTACATCACGTACTTATTCGGCCCGCAACCGTTGCCCGCGAATCCCTGACCGGAAAGAATCGCCTTGCCGAATACGCTCCACACGTAGTTGTTTTGCTTGGGATGGGCGAACTCCTCCGCATCCACGCGCGACCACCACGAAATGGTCCAGACGTTCGTGAGGGGAATCGAAACGGCGAAGGACGCATTGCGCTGCACGGCGTTCGTGGTGGAGCGCATCGCGGCGTAGGGCCCCGTGGGGCCGGTCGCGGGCGGCGCCACGCCTCGATAGTGGTTGTCGTAGTTGTCGATGGTCGTCCCATTGACGTTCCAACGCGAATAACGCGGGGTGAGCTTCTGTTTGGAGACGGCGTCGAAAAGGCGGCCCGTGGGATTCATGTGGAACACCGCCGCGTAAATGGAGGGATCCCACACGGGATCTGTGGATATGAGCGGATCGCCCGAGGGATTGTCCGGCCGGTAGTACGACGCCGCGCCGGTGGTGATCCGCACACCGGAGTTGCGGGTGAACTCGGGGAAGGTCACCCAGAGACCGGCCACCTGGGCATAGTCGGTATCGAGCAGGTACTCCACTTCGTAGGGGAGCGGATCGCCGGTTTCCTTGGAGAACACGCTCGCGCCGCCGGTGTTGAGCGCGTAAGGCAGGTTGAGGCTCAGATAGCCCGCGTAGTCCGTGTCCAACGCTACGAAGGCGGTGAAGTTCGTGAGTGTCATGTCTGCGGGGAGGTCGGCGAAATCGTACGCGATCGGATTGACGACCTCAAGGCCGTAATATTGCGTTTCCGCCGCCGCGCGCAGATAGTCGGCGTCGCGCGCCACCGTCTCAAAACGCAGTTCGTCCATCATGCCGATAAAGCACTCATTCGTACCGGAATTGCCGCCGAGCGTCACCTCGCCCATTACGGCCTTCTGGCCGTCCGTGTAGTCGCGCCAGTCCTTAAAATCGAAATCGATCGACTTTTCCGTGAGATGGCCGTCCACGTACCACGAGAGTTTCCCCTCAGTTTTCACCACGGCGAAATGGTGCCAGGCGTTGTCTTTCGCGAGCGTGACGCCGTAGCTCGCGTTGTAGGGGCTCGTCCCCGTGTACATGTCGTTGTACCCGTACAGGCACGCGCCCGCCGACCCCGTGAAATTTAAAAGAATCGCCTTTTGCGCAATCCCCCGTCCCATCTGGAAAAGATAAATCTTGGTGGTGTAGTCCGCCGGTTTGAGCCACATCGAAATCGTGAAATTGTTGGTGAAGCCGTCGAATTTCTCTGGAGGCGTAGAAAGGTTGCGGCGACGAGACGAGGCGCCGGAAAACACGGCCGCGTTGCCGAGCGGCGTTGTCTCGTCACTCACCGCCGTGCCGTCGCCGTCCGAGTTGAAGGTGGCGCCGCTCACGGAGTTGACCGTTGCGGTGGAGGCAAAGTGGAAGACGGCGGTGGTTTCGTCGCCCCACACGGACGCGGCGCTCGGATCGACGCCCGCGGCGTCGCTTCCCCATTTGAGGGTGAGCACCGTGTTCGTGGAAAAGGCCGGCACTTTCACCCACACGAGCGAACGGCCGGTAGCGTTCCACGATTCGATTTCGTGCGGCAGGAGCGCGTCATCCGTATCGTAAACGCGCAAATCGCTTCCGTCTGCGGCGGCGTCCGTGTGGGAAAAGCCGTTCTCACCCTCCACAAGATGCACGGGCACGGCAAAATCGTTCACGGCATTGTTCTTAAACCAACCGAAAGAGTACGTGCACGTGCCCGCGTGCGCGCCTAACATCGCGACGGCGACCACGATCGCACACACACCCTGCTTCGTCATGTTGATCTCCTTTTTTATCATGTCATCATTATACCACAGAACATCGAAAAAGGGTGATTCGATGCGGTTTATTTGTAAAAGGTAAAAGAGTTTCTCAAACCGGGTGGAGAAGTCACCTGAGCGGGTCAAGTACGGCCTTCACTTTGGTGTGCGTGCTCGCGGGCGGGTCTTTGTTCACCGCAAAGTAATCAAGCGCCTTCAACGCCTTCTCGAGTTGCGGCGACGCCTGACCCGATTCGCGCAACACGCGGATTTTCTCCCAGTTCTCGATCGCGTCACGCAGAATCTCCCAGCGCGTAGAAGCGAGACTTCCCGGATAGAGGAGGAAGTCCTCGCCTGCGGGATATCCTTTTTGGCACGGCGCGCCGAACGGGTCTTTCGGCCAGTAGAATGTGGCCCAACGGAGAAAGCCGTCCCAGCCTTTCGAGGCGGCGTAGAGACCGATCCACGCCGTTTCGGCGAGCGGGCTCTCGAACCACGTATTCGGCTTCTGAGGTTGCGTGCACACGTAGAACGTGGTGATCTTTCCCGCCTTCCGCCGCGCCGCCATGAACGCATCGAACGCGGGCGTGAAGAGGGTGGTGATGCCGTGCCCCGTCCAGAGTATCTGCGAGAAGACGTCCGTGTCGGCGTCGAGCTCTTTGTAGAGAAGCGGGTCGATATTGGAGGCGAGCGCGAACTTGAGCTCCGGAGCGACGCGCTTCAGGAACTTGCGCGGGGCGATAAGTCTTTCGGGACGCGCCTCGTCGATCGCGATATATGCGTCCTGCAGCCAACCTTTCTCTTTCAGATGATCGCGCAAGGCCGTGAGAAGCGGTGTGAGGAATGCCTCGTATTCGGGCGTGCCTTCCATGAGTTCGAGGGAATCGACTTTGCCCGTTTTCTCGTCCGTGAAATAGAACCGTCGTTTGTTATTGAACTTAACAATCGTGTAGCAGTGAATCTGCGGACCCACCCCGCATCGTTTCGCGAACGCCACGAACTCATCGAACGTGGTGAAGTCGTAGCGGAATCCGCCGTCCGCACGGCGGAAGGTCTTCACCATGTCGTGGATTTCGCCGCGCCCTTCGCCGTAACCCTCGCCCCAGGGCAAATCGAGGATCGTCGTGCCGATCACGCGCTGGCCCGCCGCCGCGAGTTCGCGGTAGAGCGGCTCCAGCAGCTTGTAGTGTTCGGGAGAAAACGGCTTTACGCCCGCGTATTCCGCCACGCTCCAGGGATGTTGCCACATGTCGAGAAAGAATTTGCGGTCTTTCGGCGCGGGCAGCGTTTTTTGGGAAACGTGAAGTTGCACGGAAAAGTCGAGCGGGCCGCTCTTGCCCTTTACGGTGAATGTGCCCGAATACCCGCCCGGTACCGCGTCCGCCGGCACGTCCACCGTGAACCAGAACACCCGGTACCCTTCTTTCGGCCAGGCGGACGCCTTCGGGTCGAGACAGTCGCCGATGCGCCAGAGCGAACGCTTCTCGCTCCGGACGCGCGTCTCCACCGTGCGCAGGAAACGGCCTGTCACCGCCGACGCAGGGATCTTCGCGCCGGAAGCGCCCGTGAAATCCCCGGACGTGAGCACGAGCACGTCCTGGTTTTCCTTGGACCACACCACGCCCTGCGCGTGGACGCGCTCCCCGCGCCAGGCGTTCAACTGGAAGGTCTTGTCGTCGGGTCCGTCTGTTGCCGCCGAAAGTTCGTCCACGCGCTCGAGAAGATCCAGCACGCGGCCGCGGAAACCCTTCTCTGGCTCCGGACGGAAAAGTTCGCCTGTCGCGAGGTCCGCCACGCACACGTCCGTTTCGTTGACGTCCGCCGGGAAGACGTGCTCCCACTGGCCGTCCGCCACCACGCCGTAGCGCGGACGGCTCGCGCGCGTGCTTACGGAGATCGGGCGCATCACATCCTTCTCCGGCGCGCGCACAGCCACGTAGAGGCCTTCCGGTGAACGCTGCACAGTCACGCGCAGTGCGCCGAGCGGTTTGGGCGTGACGAGGAATACGTTGCCGTCCGTCGATGCGTAGGAAACGTCCACGGACGTTCTGCCATCCT
>JALHET010000352.1 GCA_022839525.1 Lentisphaerota bacterium | reverse complement strand
GGATGCTCCGCAGCCGAGGCGGCGAACGTGAAGCCGTCGATCGTCCCCGCGCCGGACGCGTCCACTTTGAGGCCCCGGATCGGCGCCGCCGTACCGTCCGCCCTGAGCGTGGCGCCCGCCGCCACCGAAACGCTCCGCACGGACGCGAGCTGCGCGTCGAACGCCGTGCGGCCCGTCACGCTGAACCCCGTGTTCGTGTACTGCGTGTTGAACGGCGTATCGTCCGAACACCAGCGTCCCATCCCCGAAAGCGCCGTCTGGCCCGCCTTGAAGTGGAGCAGATGCCACTCCACGCCGTCCACGGATCCTTCGAGCGCGAACACCTTCGGGAACTGATTCGTCACAGTCCTGTCATTCATCGAACTCGAACAGAAATCATAGCGCGTGATTTCCGGCGTCCCTTCCGCAAGGCGCATCACCACGCTCACGCGGCGCTCGGGTGCCGTGTACGTCGGTGCCGTCGCGTCGGAGGACGTTATTCTCTGCCAGGCCATGAACGGCTGGGTGTCTGTCGCCCCGTTCCAGAGCTTGTTCATGCCGTAGGCGTTGTTGGCGTAGTAATGCCATTCCGAGGAGAACGCATAGTTCGCGTGTCCGGGCGCCAAGGCCGGCACGTCAACGTCGACCGCGTAATATCCGTTCGTAACGTGCGCGTCCGCGTCCCACGAGAGACTCAGGTTCCGCCGTGCGCCGTCCGCGGAAAAGAAGGAAAGTTCGTCAAAGGAAGTCTGATAGCAGTATTGCAGCCTGTCCGCCGCGCCTAGCGTTTCGTAGCTCGTGAAGCGGAAGTAGGTGTACGGCACATCCGGCCCCGCCACCACGAGCGTGCCCGCCCTCACCGCGAGGTCGCCCGAAACGTCGCAGCCGCCGGTAAGGCGCCACGTTCCCGCCCCGTCCTTCACGAGCGAAACCGTTCCCGCCCCGTTCGTCACGCAGGCAATCCTGTTCACAACCGCGTTCGCGCCGTCGAGCGTGAGCGTCTTTTCGCCGGCCGTCTGCGCCGAAACGTCAGCAAGGCACAACCTGCCGCCTGAGGCCTTCAACCGCCCGTCGCCGACCAGACGGAACGGACGGTCCGGGCAGACCGCGTCGCCGGCACCCACATGCTCCATCGTCCCTTCCGTCGTCTCTGTGCCGAGCAGATACGCATAGTCCACGCTCCGCGCCGCGTCGTACACGCCGAAGTAGCGTTCCTGCAGCGCGTCCGCCGTGCCGAGCGAACAGACCGATCCCTTCGCCGCGATCGTCTCGAACTGGAGCGTGCCCTCCTCCACGGCGATCACGCTGTTGTTCCTGCGGTTCGCGTGATCGTTGAAACGCCACGTGCCGGTGCCCTGTTTCACGATGTAAAGCGGACGATTGGTACCGCCGGAATCGACCGGCGTGATTTCGTTCGCGAGGACGCACGGCACCGTGTTCGACCCCGTGAGCACCAGATCGTACGTGTCGGCGTACACCGTGCCGTTGCGGTACGAGCGCGTCCCGAACCATTTGCCCGTGAACGTCACGCCGCCCGTCGCCCCCGCGTCGAACGTGGGCGCGTGGTACGGATTGTAGTTGTACCAGTCCACGGAATATTTTAACGGACGGTCCGTCGTCTCGCCCGTGCCCGCATAACGCCAGATGCCACCGTTGAAGAGGAACCCCCACCCTGACGGCTTGCCGACCGACGACGACGCATCCGCGAGCTTGCCGATCTTCCTGATCGTGAGACTTGCCGGCGTCGCGACTTTGTCGGGCGTCCACAGGCGCGCATAGCCCGTCATCGTAAAATTCTCAGAATCGATGACTGTGGGACAGGCCGGCTGGAAGTCCACCCACCCGCCGAGCGCGGAGGTTTCCGTGAAACGCGCGGGCTTCTCCTCCGTGCCGCCGGTGATGCGCAGACCCTGCATGGCGCTCGCGTTCGCGTTCGTCAGAAGCCCGGCGCAGTAAAGGGAGGGCAAGGTCGTCGTCGCCTGCTGCGTGAGTGCGTCCGCGAGCAGCACGGTCGCGCCGTTCGAAACCACAAGCCCGCTCATATACCAGTACCCGTTCACGTTTGTTGAGCACGGCAGAATGAGCGTCCCCTCCTCCACGGTGGCGAACAGCGACCTATAGACAGTGTTCGACGCCACGTTGCCCAGCGCCATGCTGGACGTCTGGCGCTTCACGACGGGGAGCGTGCCGACCTGGCACCCCACAACGAAGTTCGTCGTCACGTCGAAAACGATCCTCGGCCCCCGGTCGTTGTAGGTGCCGTAGATTCTGGCGAGGGACGAGACGAACGCCGCGTCGCCGTCCGAAACCTTGATTTCCACGTTTCCGAGCGCATTGGGGAAATACGCCTCGTCGCCTGCGGCGGGCGCGACGTCTCCACTCCAGTTTTTCGCGTTCTGC
>JALHET010000351.1:1213-3633 GCA_022839525.1 Lentisphaerota bacterium | reverse complement strand
CCGTCATCAAAGGATATGCGATTCACGCGACCGCGCATCTGAATGACGGGCTGTACGGGAATGACCACAGTTGGATCGCGGGCGGTACCGGTGAAGAGTGGGTCGAGATCGAGTTGCCCGCACCGGCATCCGTGGCGCGCGTCGCATTCTCGCGTGACCGCACGGGCCGGTACACCGACCGCCAGCCGCGCGAGGTGGAGGTGCGGCTTTCAAAAGAGGGTCGGGTGTGGGAAACGGTCTGCAAACATACCGGTTCCGCGCGGGTGCTGCCGACATTGATGTTGCCCGCGTCCGCCTTGAGCGAACCGACATGGGACGGGGTCGTGACCTACGCCTTTTTGTGCGAGCGCGAAACGTGGGGTACGCTGGATGGCAAGGATGAGTTGTCGCCGTTGCGCAACGACCGTCCGGCCGTGCCCGGCGCGGAACCGTATTGGGGCAAACTGGCGCGCCTGCCGCATGTCGCGCGGAATCTGACGCAGTTTGACGGTCTCATCACGCGCCTCGCTGAACAAGGCCTGGATGTCACGGCCGAACGCAAAGAGGCAGAGACGCTCCGTGCCCGCCTGCAGGTTGAAGGCGAAACGGATGCGCTCTATCTGGCCGTCCGCCACGCCAAGCGCCGCCTCTTTTTCCGCGATCCGCGGCTGGCGCCGGTTGAGCGCGTGCTCTTTGCCAAGCGCCATCCGTTGCAGCCGTCGCACAACTACAGCGAGCATATGGATGGGAAGTTCACGTCGGGCGGCGGTATCTGCGTGCTCCGTGTGCCGCGCGATGCGGCGGGACGCCTCGATCCCGCGCGGGCCGAGGTGGAGACGCTCTTTGACGGGAACGATGGCATCGTGAGGCATCCGGTGGCGGATTTCGATGCGGGGACCGTCTTCTTCGCGTACCGGCCTGACAAGCCCGAGGTCAAAGGGTGGCATTCGTACTGGCACCTCTGGTCCGTCAACGCCGACGGCGGCGGCGCGCGCAAGCTCACGGAGGGACCCTTTCATGACTTCGATCCGGTTGCGTTGCCGGACGGCGATCTGGGGTTCATCACCACCCGGTGCGCCGCACGCTTTCTCTGCTGGCAGCCGCAGGCCTATGTGCTCTACCGTATGAGCCGGCAGGGCGGGGGAATGCAACGGCTCTCGTTCGCGAACCTGAGCGAGTGGGACCCTGTGATGATGCATGACGGACGAATCCTCTGGACCCGGTCCGAATATCAGGACAAGGGCGCCGATTTCGGGCACACGCTCTGGTCGATCCGTCCGGACGGCACCCATCCGGAGTTGGTTTTCGGGAACAACACGCCATACGGGTACGGTCACGCGCGCGAGGTGCCGGGCAGCGCGGAGATCGTCTGCACACTGATTTCACACGGTGACCATCAGGGCCCGATCGCGTTGCTGGATCGCTCCAAGGGGCTGTATGAAGTTGCCGCGATCACAAGCATCACGCCGGACACGCGGCCGCAATACCAGATGGACCGTTCGCATCATCAGACTTTCCGTTTCCCGGAGCCGGTCTCACGCGACCATTTTCTAGTCAGCCACAGTCCGGGTCGGCGCTCGCACTGGGGGCTCTACCTCATTGACCGCTACGGCAACCGCGAGTTGCTCTACCTCGACCCGTTGATCAGCAGCAAAAAGCCCTCCCTGTTCCGTCCGCGTCCCCGGCCACCGGTGATGCCCCCCATGCGGGACGTGGAGCTGGCCGCGCAGGGGCTCGGGCAGTTCACGGTGCAGGATGTGTACGAGGGGCTCGGACCGACGGTTCCGCGGGGCCGGGTTAAATACATCCAGGTCTCGCAGGAGATGCCCGCGATGCTGGAGCAATTGAGCTGCGGGCAGTACCGCAACACGCACGGTCCGTTCCTGGATTTCTACGCGACGCCGGTGCACAAAGTCAAGGGTCCGTCACACGAGATCGTGACGCGCACACGCAACGCACTGGGGGCGCACGCTTTCCGTCAGGGCAGTGCGGTAACACGGGAGGACGGCACATTCCTTGTGACCGAGCGCGGCGGCTGGCCGAGTTTTGTGGCCAAGAGCGTGCTGGGCACGGTTCCGGTGCAGGCGGACGGCTCCGCCAACTTCACCGCGCCGGCCGGTAAGGTTCTTTACTTCCATCTGTTGGACGAGCACTTCAACGAGATTCAGCGCATGCGCAGTGTGCTGCAACTCCAGCCGGGCGAGCGGCGGAGTTGTGTCGGTTGCCACGAGGACCGGTTGCAGTTGCCGGCCATGCGGCAGACGACCGAGGCATTGGCGCAGCCGGTACGGGCACTGGATCCGCCGGCGTGGGGTGGGGGACCGTTCGATTATGCGGCTGTGGTGCAGCCGGTGTTGGATCGACGCTGCGTATCCTGCCACGACGGTATGAAAAAAGGACGCCCCGATCTGCGCGGGACACCGGACGCGGATTTTGTCCCG
>JALHET010000351.1:0-1196 GCA_022839525.1 Lentisphaerota bacterium | reverse complement strand
TGTCCCGACTTCTTACCGCACGCTGATCTCGGGCGGATGGGTTCATTATTTCGACTGGATCTGGGGTGCGCGGCACTTCAAGGCCGAGCCATTGACCTTCGGCACCCTACGCAGCCGTCTGTTCGACGCGCTGAAAAAAGAACAGCACCGAGAGGTCAGGCTCAGCGCGGAGGAACGGCGCACGCTGACGGCGTGGATCGACCTCAACTGCCCGCTGTGGCCTGACTACCGCTACCGTCCCGAACGTTCCGGCGCACCGCTCCAGGCTTCCGTCCGGTAGGGCACGAGGTTTTGAGTGAGAGGATGAAAAGGGAGAGCATGGAGATACGGTCCGTCAGAAGAAGAGATCGCGCTCGCCATTGGCGATCCGGTCATAATGCTCTTTGACGGTCGGGTAGAATTTCGGCAGGGTGGTCTCGATCTCGGCCAGTTCCCGCCGCAGCAACGGCTCGCACAACACGCGTGTGGCGGCACTGGCGAAATCGTCGAGCCACTCACGGAAGGTGAGCACCGCGTTGATCTTGCAGAACTTTCCTTCCTTGCCGGTCTTGAGCGCGTCCATGATGCAGCCGCCAGTGCGTCCGCAACGATACCCGGCGGTGCAGAAAGAGGTGATGATGCCTTCGCGAGCCAAGTGCGCGATCAGTTCTTCGAGGGTCCGTGTGTCCGAGAGCACAAATTGCTGGCGGTGCTTTTCCTGGTGGGTCTCGCTGGCGAAGTCGCTGTAACCTTTGATCGCGATGTTGCTGCTCGCGTCCATCTGGGTGATCCCGCAGCGCACGAACGCATCGCGCGATTCGGGCCGTTCGCGGCAGGTCACGATCATGCCGGTGTACGGCACGGAGAGACGCGTGATGATGAGGATACGGCGGAGGGTGGCGTCATCGATTCGATAGGGCGAGGTGGTCGGCAGATCCGTTCCGCTGGCGGGTTCCAGCCGCGGGAAGGAGATCGTATGCGGGCCGATACCGAACTGGCGTTCAAGGTCGCGCGCATGGCAGAGTGAGGCGAGCAGTTCGAACTTCCAGTCATAGAGCCCGTACAGCACACCCATGCCCACATCATCCACCCCCGCCTCCAGAGCGCGGTGGAAACAGGTGGTGCGCCAGTCGTAATCACCCTTCACCGTGTCGGCGGGGTGCAGGCGCGCGTATGTCGCGCGGTGGTACGTCTCCTGAAAGACCTGGAAAGTGCCG
>JALHET010000350.1 GCA_022839525.1 Lentisphaerota bacterium | reverse complement strand
AAATCCATCCGGCTGCTACGCCCCTGCTGCTCCTCCTGCTCGTGTTCGCTGCGGAACCGGTCAACCTCGGAAGCATCGATGATCTCAATATCCATCCCGCGGAGGATCACCAAATACGACTCGATATCCGTACCTTTGATCACCGCATTCGGCAGCGCCTCGTTAATGTCATCGTAGGTCAGGTATCCGCCCTGGCTCTCGGCACGCTTGATCAGCGTTTTGATCCGCTCATTACGCTCTTCGCGCTTGGCTTTCGCCTCCTCTCGATCCGCGTCCAACGCCAGTTCCGACTCATACCCAACCGTAAACTCGCCCCCTTCGGCCTCCTCGAAATCCAGTCCGACCTCAGCCTCGCCCAGTTCCCCGCCCCCTACGAACGGGTCCGGGTCATCGATATCAGCGTCCAAGTCGTCAAGGTCGTCGCCCTCATGCAAACCATGATCCATCACCACATCGGAAGCGCCGAGGTGAACCAGCTCCTCGGTGTCGAATTCCAACTCTTCCTTCGAGGGCTCCGCCGCCCCATCCACCAGCCCCGCAGCCACTCCTTTAGACACGAACTCGGAATCCGGGTTTTTGACCGCTCTTTCCGGCTTGGCTTTCTTCGGAGCCGCTTTTTTAATTTTAACCGGTTTCGCCGCCTTGGCAGCCGGTTTCACCACTTTCTTAACCGGTTTCGCCGCCTTGGCAGCCGGTTTCACCGCTTTCTTAACCGGTTTCGCCGCCTTGGCAACCGGTTTCACCGCTTTCTTGGCTGAAGGGGGCGCATTCTTTTTCACCGCTTTTTTAACCGCGGTTTTGTGAACCGGCACGCTTTTTTTCGCTTTTGCTTTTTTTGCTGCCATCGGAAACCTATTCCCCGTATCGAACCGGTAATAACGTGCTGTCACCGTTTACAGATAGACGACACCTAATTTAGGCTGAAAATTGAGGGTTTAATTTACATAATACGTTCCGGGATGTCAAGCGGACGCAACAAACATGTCAGATCCGGTAGACGGATGGTTCGGGGAACCATCCCTACCATCCCTTACTTGAACGTTGGGCGTTCGGCGTTGGGCGTTCGGCATGGCGGCGCATGCGCCGCCGGGCAAGCAGACGCTTGTCCCTCCCGTTGACCCGCGACTGGCGACTTGCGCCAAGCAAACAAAACGTCGCAGGTCGAATGTCGCGGGTCGCGGGTCAACGTACACGAAAACGTGTGCGATCCCGATCCCGGTGCTTCAGGAAAACGTATCACTTCTTACCTTTAGGGCGCTGTGATGCCGGGCATCACCTTGAAGAAGCGGCGGGGGGCGGTTGTCGTGTCAATGTCGAACGTGAAGACAACGTGGCTGCCGGTCGCGAGGATGCTCTGGTTGGGGAGCGGCGTCCAGGTTCCGTCGAGATCGTCCGTCGCATAGACCGTGTACCAGAGGCCGGCTTCGGCGTTGATGATCGCGAGGGTGGCCGTGCCGTCGCCGATGACGAATCCCGTGCCGTCCGTGGCGAAGGCCGGCGTGGCGGGGAGGCCGGACACGAGGTAGTAAGTGACGCCGATCGCCGGGCCGCCAGTCAAGGTGCCGCCCGTGTAGTAAAACATCCGTCTGTTCCAGTCCGGTGCCGCCGTCGCGTTGGCCGGGATGCTCCACGGCATTCCGGGGCCTGCGGTGTTCAGCTCGATGCCCGTGCATTTGTAGAACATGTAGTAATAGCACTTCACGGCCAGAGTCGTCGCCGGCAATTCCGGCGGACGCGTCAGGTTCGTGCAACCCCTGAACATTTGGTTGTAGCAGCTCTCGGCCAGATTCATTGCCGGCAATTCCGGCACGCGCATGAGCCCACTGCAGTCGCTGAACATGTCTTGGTAGCAAGAGGGTGCAAGCGTCGTGGCGGGCAGCGCCGGCGCGTTGGTCAGCCCCGTGCATTTGGAGAACATGTGGTCGTAGCAGGCTGACGCCAGTGTCGTGGCGGGCAGTGCCGGTGCGCTCGTTAGTGCCGTACAGTCCATGAACATGTTCTTGTAGCATTCGTTAGCCAGCGTCGTGGCCGGCAGTGCCGGCGCGCTCGTCAGTCCCGTGCATTTGTAGAACATGTAGCCGTAGCTGGATTTGCCCAGCGTCGTGGCGGGCAGCGCTGGCGCCTGCGTCAGGTTCGTGCATCCGTTGAACATGCCGTTATAGCATCTTTCCGGCAATGTCGTGGCCGGCAGTGCCGGCGCGTTCGTCAGCCCCGTGCAACTGTTGAACAGGTTATAGTAACAATGATTGGTCAGATTTGTCGCCGGGAGCGATGGTGCGCTGACGAGCGACGCACAGCCTTTGAAGAGGTACGAGAAGCAGTAGGGCGCCATTGCCGGATGCTCGCCTGCGTTCACCTTCGCATGGTCGAGCAGGGTTTCAAGGTTGCCGGAGCACGTGACCGGCGCCGTGGCGGTAATGCTCCAGGGGGGGCC
>JALHET010000349.1:1159-3985 GCA_022839525.1 Lentisphaerota bacterium | reverse complement strand
TCACGGGCACCCTAAGACCCTCTCCGTTCTTCATCCGTCATCCCCCTTGTCCATACCTTGAGCGTTGGGCGTTCAGCGTTGAGCATTTGATGCCTCCCCGCCGCTTTCAACCGTGGGCTACCGCGAGACGCCAGCCTGTTTCATCACCTCATGAATCGCGCCGAAGACCGTCTCCTCGACCGTCTCCGTGAAAGGCCCCGGCTGACCGTAGTAGATCATGCTGTCGTCCGCCTCGTAACCGCCCTCCTTCAGCACGCGCAACGATGGAATGTAACAGTGTACTTCATTGCAATAGCCCGCCACAATCAGATTCTCCCCCGGATAGTCGCGCTTGGCCCGCAGCGCGTAGTCCACCACCACCTCGCCGCTCAAAAACAAGAGCGACACATCTTGACCCAAGCTTAAAGCCTGCACCGGATAAGGAATCGAGGTCACGGGATTGCCCGTGTTATAAGCCTCCAGCATCAACTTGGCGCGGCGGTGCCGGAAAACGTTTTTGCCGTCCAGTTCTTTCCGGAAGGTTTCAAGGGGCACGGGCTGGAACGCCAGGCGCGTCTCCGTGAAAGCGGTGCGCAGCGGCCCGGTGACGGGCCGCATGCCGCCGGCCATGACCGCCTTGACCGCGCCGGCCAGCTCCTTCCCGTACTGCCGGGCATGCGCCTCCGTGCCGCGCGGATCGGGGTTTTGGTCTGCCGCGCAGCCCTGCACGAAGAATGCGGTCGATCCCGGAAGAGCCTCTTCCAGTTCCAGCATGGCGAAGCCGGCATAGTCGCCGTTGATCAGGAGGTTGCCGCCGGTCAGGGTGGTGCAGTGGCAGGCGTAGTTGAACAAGACCGCGCGGACCGTGCCGTCCGGCGCCGTGACGCGCAGCACCGGCACGTCGTGATCCACCGGCGCGACCTCGCGCTTCCGCCGGTTGATCGCGAACCCCGCTTTGCCGCGCCCGGCCGACAGGCGCGCCGGGGCGAGATCGGCCACGGCCTTGTCCGCCGCCTCGATGAGACGCTCGGTCATCACCCGGTTCTGCCCCGCCACATGTCTCAGCGTTTCAGCGGTGAAGTCGCCGCAGACGCTAAGGCTCGGCCAGACGACGGGGCCGGAGTGCGTGTGCGACGAATTGAAGAACACCTGCCGCCGCTGCAGCCCGTGCTTCGCCGCCAGCCGCGCCGCCACGGTTGAAGTGATCTCGCGCGTCAGGCCGAGCACGTCTGCGGTGATGATCACCGCGCGGCTGCCGCCGCTGTCCTCCAAAGCCAGCGCTTTGGCCCAGACGTGGTGGATCATGCCGGTGGACGGCACGGTACGGCCCGCGTACCCCGACAGCCACACCGGCTGCGTGTCAGGCGTTATCACCGCGCGCCCTACCCCAACCCGAAGATCCGCGCCATGCGCGATACTTGCAAAAACCAAAGCCCATACGGCAACCGCGCTTTTCATACTCATTTTCCCCAATGTGTTTTGTTTCATTACGCTTTCGCCAGCTTGTCCGCGTTCGCGTGGATCTTTGCTATGGCGTTGGCGATATCGTCCATATCGGACTTCTCCGCCAGCAACAGATTCTGGGAGAACCAGACCGCCTCCTGGCAGAGGAGGTCGTTCTCGGGACACTGGCTACGCTCCAGCCACGCCGCATAGTCCAGATCCGCAGGCGCGTACATCCGCCTGAAGTTCTTGGTGGAGAAGGCCTGCTTCACATACTGCCCCTTGTTGAGAGGCCCGTAACCGGACGAACAGGGCACACCCTCGGCCGTGAGCGCCTTCTGGAAAGCGGCGCGCGTCAGGCCGCCGCCGAAAGCCTCCTGCCGGTAGCGGAAGGGAAAGAGATGAAACGCCGCACGCGTGACCCCCGGCGAAAACTCGTAGGGCACGATACCGGGGATATCCTTGATCTTACCCTTCAGGTACTCGGCGTTCTCATGGCGCCGGACGCTCTCCTCCCCAAGCCGCGCGAGCTGCGCCAGCCCGATCGCGGCCTGGTACTCCGTGAGCCGCTGTTTGGTTCCCATCATGACCACGCCGCCGCCGACCGCGCCTATAGCCGTGCCGTAAGCGTTGCCGTAGTTATGGTATGAATAGCAACGGTCCATGAACGCCCCGTCGTCGCTGACGATCGCGCCGCCCTCGCCGATGGCCATGTTCTTGGAGTTCTGGAAACTGTAGCAGCCGGCGTTGCCGAACGTGCCGCATTTCTTGCCGTTGATCTCTGCCATCCACGCCTGGCAGGCGTCCTCGACCACGACCAGGTTGTGCTTCTTGGCGATAGCCATGATCGCCGTCATGTCTGCGGGCAGCCCCAGAATATGCACGGGCAGGATGGCGCGCGTGCGCGGGGTGATGGTGTAGGGCGGCAGAATCACCTCGTCGCCCGCGCCCACGTCGAGCTGCGCCAGCGCGGTGATCAGCGCGTTGGTGCCGTTAACCACAGCCAGGCAGCGCTTCGCGCCCATAGCCTCCGCCCAGCGCTTCTCGAACTCGCTCACGACGCCCGCGCGGGACCAGACTCCGCTGCGAACCACTTTGAGTAGGCTGGCCTCGTCGGTTTCCGGTATCCAGCGCGGCCACTTCGGCCAGCCCTTGGCATGAACCGGCTTTCCGCCAAGCAGTGCGGGCGTGCCCGCGCTGCCCGTACTGGCCCGCACAGTGAACGGCGCCTGCGTCAAAGCCGCCCCTGCGGTTGCCGCACCCGCTGCTTTGATGAACGCCCGACGCCCGACAGCGGTTTTCCCGCCGTCATAAGTTGTTGTATCACCTTTCACCGTTTGTCCTCGCTTTCTTTTTCCGTGGATCGCAGTGTCCGTCCATGTGACCGTTCTTTGTGAGTTGAAA
>JALHET010000349.1:0-1151 GCA_022839525.1 Lentisphaerota bacterium | reverse complement strand
GGAATCATCTTTTTGCCAACGTGTCCCGGTGCGCCCAGACCTTCTCAAACGCCCGGGCATATTGCGCATTCACCTCTTCCGCATCGCCGTAGAAAAGCGGAAGCATGATATGGTTGGCGTTCACGAAGTCCCCGCCAGGCATCTTGTCCGGAATCACAGGCGCGTGGTGCCACCACTTGGCTTCCGCGTAGATTTTCATCTTATGCTGCAGCGGATAGTCCCAGAAACCCACGTCAACACCCTCGGCCTTCAGCGCACCAACTAAGGCCGGGCGCGAAAACCCCAGCGTTTTGAAGTCTACGAACAACATGTTGCCGCAGTAGTAAACGCGCTGCTGGTCGGAACGGCAGCGCGGCTCCGTGATTCCCGGCAATTGGATCAGGCGGTCGTTAAGCGCGCGGACGTTTTTCATGACCGTCGCGTTGGTCGCGTCCAGCTCTTTCAACTGCATGCGGGCCAGCGCCGCCGCAAAAGGGTGCATCCGGTATTTTTGACCGTAGCCCGTACCCGCGTAGGCGTAGACGAGGCTCTCTTTGGGAAACGTCCCCGGATCCTCATAGTGACCGAAGGCCGCGGCGCGCTCAAAGTAGTCGCGTGTCTTGTACATACCCACGCCCCCCTCGATCGCCGGCAGCGGCTTGCTCGCCTGCAGGCTGAAGGCGGCCATGTCGCCCCACGCGCCGATCTTCTTGCCCTGCATCGACGCACCGTGCGCATGCGAGGCATCTTCAAGCGTGACGAGACCCTTCTCCTTCGCCCACCCGAAGATCGCATCCATCTCGCACGGCAACCCCCACGAGTGCATGACCTCCACGGCCACCGTACGCGGCGTGAGCTTCCGCTTCGCGTCTTCCAAATCGAAGCAGGCGGTCTTCGGATCGATGTCGACGAAGATCGGCACCAAGTTTGAGAAGCGCAGCGCGAGGCACGCCGAGAAGAACGTATAGCTCGGCACCATCACTTCGCTGCCCGGCGGCACGTCGAGGGACAACGCGAAATACATACTCGTCAGCGCGCTCGACCCGTTCATATGGGCTTTAACGAACGGAGCCCCCGTATACGCCGCCCACTCCTTCTCGAACTGCTTGTTTTCCGAGTAAGTAATGCCTTGCTCAATCATTTCGTGCAGGCGCTTTTTCTCCGCTTCACCG
>JALHET010000348.1 GCA_022839525.1 Lentisphaerota bacterium | reverse complement strand
GGGGTGGCGGCGCTGGCGGCGCTGGCCGAGGCGGACACGGTACTCTGCGCGATGGTGGGGCTGGCAGGGTTGCCGCCTGTGCTGGCCGCTTTGGACGCGGGGCATGATGTGGCGCTGGCGACGAAGGAGGTTCTGGTCGCGGCAGGCGAATTGGTCATGCGGCGGCGCGCGGCTGCAAAGGTGAGGCTGCTGCCGGTGGACAGCGAGCACAGCGCCATGTTCCAGTGTCTTCAGGCGCCGCCGTGCCAGGCCGCGTGTGTGCGCGATGACGCTTCCGGAACCGGGCGTGCGGAGGACCGGGTCTCCCGTTTGTTGCTGACCGCTTCCGGCGGGCCGTTCGCGTTGCGCCCCGAAGTGGATTTCGGGCGCGTGACGCCGGCGGAGGCGTTGGCGCATCCGCGGTGGGTCATGGGACGCAAGGTGACGGTCGATTCGGCCACGATGATGAACAAGGGGCTGGAGCTTTTGGAGGCGCATTGGCTTTTCAACCTGCCGGTCCGGAAAATCGGTGTGGTGGTTCACCCCGAAAGCATTGTGCATTCTCTGGTGACCTTTGTGGACGGTTCGACGTTAGCGCAGCTTTCGCTTCCAGACATGCGTTTCCCCATCCAATATGCCCTTACGTGGCCGGAGCGTTGTGAGGTGCCGATGCCTCAACTGGATTTGCCGCGGCAGGGGAGCCTGACCTTTTTCGAGCCGGATGAGGCGCGTTTTCAGTGTCTGAGGTTGATCCGGGAGGCCGCGGAGGCGGGGGGGACCCTGCCGGCGGTTGTTAATGCGGTGGACGAGGTGGCTGTGGAGGCCTTTCTGGCGGGTGTCATCCCGTTCGCCGGGATATGGCGGACGGTCGAGCGTGTGATGGACGCGCATACGGTGTGCCCGTGTTTGGATTTCGGGACGGTTTTTGAGGCGGACGCCTGGGCACGTGGACAGGCGTATGCGTTGACCGGTTTAAAGGGATAATACGATTCGCCCCAGCCGGTATTTACGGACGATGCGGCGGGGTGCGGGACAGGTGGAAAACAATGGAAATGGTATGGTCGGTTTTGGCGGGAATTTGCGTAGCCTTATTATTCAGCCTGGCGATTTTCATTCACGAATTCGGCCATTTTCTGGTTGCGCGCTGGCTGGGGTTGCAGGTCGACGCCTTCTCAATCGGGTTCGGCCCCGCACTTTGGAAACGGACGTTCAATGGGATTGAATACAAGATCGGGTGTATTCCTTTTGGAGGTTATGTGGCGTTGCCGCAACTTGACCCTTCGGGAATGGATAAGGTGCAGGGCGAGACGCATGGCGAGGGGAAGGGGGAAGCAAGGGATTTGCCGGAGATCCCGCCGTGGAAACGGATTGCGGTCGCGTTCGCGGGGCCATTAGGGAACGTCGTGCTGGCCATTCTTCTGGCGTATGTGATTTTCTTTGCGCCAGACACCAAGACGGGAGTGGTGGACACGCGGATCGGGGCGGTTGCGGAAGGGTCTGAGGCTTGGAAGGCGGGGATACGTGCCGGTGACCGTATTCTAACCGTGAACGGGGAAAAGGTCAGCACATGGATCGACCTTCAGGTGGAGTATCAGTTGGCGGGCGAGTCGGGGTCTGCCACCTTCGGTATTCAGCAGGAGAACGGTGACAGGCGTGCCGTTGTGCTGCCGTTTCAGACCAATAACTTTGCCGGGTTGAAGGTGTTGTCAGGGGTTTACCCCGAAACCCTGTGTCTGGTGTCGTCCATTCTTCCGGGGTCTCCCGCAGCGGCGATCGGTTTGCGGACGAACGATGTGATTCAGGCTGCAAACGGTGTCCCGGTACGGGGTGCCTACCATTTTTCCTCGATCATCAGGGAAAACGGCGGGGTGCCGGTTTTGCTGACCGTCAAACGCGGCAAGGCACTGCACCAGTTTTCGGTGACGCCCGTATATGACCAGAAGGCAGGGCGGCACCTGATCGGAATCGTATGGAAGGACGGTACGGAGCGCGTGAAGGCTTGGATGATGTACCGGAACCCCTGGCGGCAGTTGGAGTGGGATTCCATGTCTGTCGTTCGGGTGCTGCAGGCGTTGATCCTGCCCGACTCCAAAGGTGAGCGCAAGGCGGTGGCAAAGAACGTGGGGGGGCCGGTGGCGATCGTGGTCGGGTTGTACCACACCGTACGCGGCGGGATGATGGATGCGCTCGGTTTTCTGAGGATGATCTGCGTCAACCTTGCCATCCTGAACCTGTTGCCGTTTCCGGTGCTGGACGGCGGGCATATCCTCTTTGCCCTGTATGAGGTGATCACCCGCCGGAAACCGCACCCAAAGGTGGTGTCCGCGCTGGTGAACGCTTTTGCGGTCTTGCTGATCGGGCTGATGCTGCTCTTATTCTACAGCGATATCGTGAAACAGGTGAAGTATACCAAGGCTGTCCGCGCGTTCGAACGCGAAGCGGGGGCAGGGGAAGAAACGGCGCGAAC
>JALHET010000033.1 GCA_022839525.1 Lentisphaerota bacterium | reverse complement strand
AGGGCCGCGACTCCCATCGCGTGGTCCTTTTCGGGGATCACCTCGCCCACCCCTCCCGAAGAAAGCGCATAAAACGTTCCCCCGTGCGAACCGTAAAACGTGGTGCCCGCGCCGGTCTCGAAACGGCCGGGGCGTTCGGCGGCCTGAGGAAAATAACGCCTCCATTCAACCTCATCGCGCGGATCGGGCGTCACACCGCTGAGCAGCAGCGCGGCAACCCCCAGCCCGCCCATGGCCGCGCCCAGCGCCTCCCAGGCGAAGGCCCGGCTGACCGATCCTCCGGACTGTTCCAGACGCCGGCAGACGGCAGGGATCACAAACCCCGCCACGAAACAGAAAGGCGCGTTGACGATCAGGCATCCCACCCCCAACGCCAAAAGCGGGAACGTCTGATAATCCGGTATGCCCAGCCAGCCCCGGAAATTTTCTATCAGCGCGTACTGCGCGAAATAAAGCCCCCCGCACAGGGCGACCAGCACCCACACAAAACGCGAAAGGAGGGCCGTCAGGAGACGCCCGGGCCGTGTGGCCGCAACCGCCGCGCCCAACCCTGACCAGAACAGCCAGCACGACAGGAAAAGCGCGACGCCGGTTTCCGCCGACTCGAAACGCCAGAGGAAGCGGCGCAGCAGCAACGTCTGCGCCACCAGGGCAACCGCGCCAAACACCCAGGCGGCCGACAGTGCCGAGAATGAACGGAAGCTTTTCATTTTCATGCGTGAGCCTTCATACGTTTCCGTCACACGTTTTCAAACCGCTGCCCCGGCGCCGGGGCTACCGCGTCCGCAACCCCGTGCCGCTTCACGAGCCCGGTCATGGCGGCCACCTTTTCCGGATCGCCGTGGACAGCGAAAACGCGCGACAAATTGCCCTTCACGCCGTCGAACCAGCGCATGAGCGCAGTCCGGTCGGCATGGGCAGACAACGCGTTGATCGTGTGTACGCGGGCGTTCAGTTCAAACTCATCCCCCAAGATTTTCAGGGGAGACTTGCATTCAACGATGCGCCGCCCCAAGGTGTTCTCGGCCTGGAAGCCGACGATCAGGATGATGTTGCGCGGATCGCCCACTGTCCGCTGCAAGTGGTGCAGAACCCGTCCGCCTTCGCACATGCCGGACGCCGCGATGATGATCATCGGGCCGGGCAGGTCGTTCAGCGCCTTGGACTGTTCGGGCGTCTCGATGAACCGCAGGCCTGGAACTTTCATGGGATCGATCCCCTGGCGCAGGATGTCGGAGGCCTCCTCGTCATAACACTCGCGGTGCTTTGCATAGACCTCCGTCGCTTTGAGCGACAGCGGGCTATCCACATAGACCGGTGTGGGTTTCATGCGCCCCTCTTCGGCCAGCCGGTTCAAAGAGTAGAGAATATTCTGCGTGCGCCCCACGCTGAAGGCCGGGATCACGAGCTTGGACTTCAATTGGTGGATATCGTCGATGAACCCTTTAAGCCGGCCTTTCACATCCTCGGCCGACGGATGGTCCCGGTCCGCATAGGTGCTTTCAATGATCAGGACATCCGCGCCTTGAGGAACATCGTAATCGCGCAAGATCGGCTGGTTGGGTTGACCCAAATCCCCGGAAAAGAGCAGGCGGCGGGAACGTCCCCCGTTCGGTTTCACATCGAGCTGAACCAGCGCGGACCCCAGAATGTGCCCGGCGTTATGGAAGACAAGACTCACACCGTCCCCAAGATCCACCAGACGCTTGAGCGGCTCCGGCTCGAAATGGCGCATGATTTTATCCACATCCTCCTGCTCATAGAGCGGCTCGAAAAGCGCCTTTCCCTGCTGGGCGCGTTTCCTGTTCACGATCTCGAGGTCGCGCATCTGCAGATAGGCGGAGTCGCGCAGCAGGATGTCGCAGAGATCCTGCGTGGCGGGCGTGCAGTAGACCTTTCCCCGGAACCCGTGACGCGCCAAGGTGGGCAGATTGCCGCTATGGTCGATATGCGCATGGGACAACACGACCGCATCGAGGGCCGACGGATCCAACGGCATCCGCCTGTTGATCTCGAACGCCTCTTTGCGGTGCCCCTGGAACAGGCCACAGTCCAAGAGAATCCGCTTGCCGTTCGCCTCAACAAGATGGGCCGAGCCCGTCGTTGTTTGTGCCGCACCCAAGAATGTCAGCCTGATCATTGCATCCTCCGTTTGAAACAAATAAATACAGGTGGGATTATACGCTGGCACATTGCGGAAACAACCGTTTTTCCTGAGTTTTTTCCCAGATGCGAAGTGCAAGCGAATTATATGGTGGTTTATTGCCAAGATTAACCCGATCTGTTATCATTTTTTTAATGAAGTAAAAAATCGTAAAGAGTAAAAATCAAAAACATGAACATCAAAATCAAGCTCCCAACGATTTTGGCGATGATCGGTTTGTTGCTGGCGGGCTACGCGAGCAAGACGGAACGTTCTCTGTCGAGCAATCCTCCCCCAAAGAGCGGCGTCGACTGGCGTCACATCGGTGCGGGCATGGGCGGCAACTCGTTCTGGCTGACGGTCGACCCGAACGACGACGACACGCTTTTCCATGCTCCGGACGTGGGCGGCGTGTACCGCACCAAGGACGGCGGCAAGACCTGGCAGCGCCTCGCGTCCGCCTTTTCGCACGAGTGCCGTGTGGCGACATGGACGCTCATCACGGTGGCGCCGTCGGACTCGAAGACGGTCTACGCCGCCGCGAACCAGCGTCTCGGCGACTTCTCCGAGAAGAATCCGCATGACGCGCCGTACATCGCGAAATACGGGAGGGTTGAGTCGGGGCTCGCCCGTTCCACGGACGGCGGCGACACCTGGGAGTCGCTGCGGGCGAGTCCACTGAGACCGGGGGCGATCGCCGTCGACCCGGACGATGCGGACACGCTGTGGGTGGCGGGGCCGGGCTACGGCACGACCTGCCTGTTCACGTTCAGCAAGACGTACGATCGGCACGGAGAGGGATGGGTGGCGAGGTCGACGGACGGGGGCGAGACATGGAAGTACGTCTACGCCGGTTGCCGCGACAGTGCTGACGCGAATGAACGCAAGGTGTGCTATTCGAGCATCCTCGTCGACCGCAATTCGCCGAAGGGGCGACGCACGCTCTACCTGTCGGGCAACGGCGGCGGCGTGTGGAAGTCGACGGACGGCGGCGAGACGTGGGCGACCGCGGCCGACGGCCTGCCGACGACAGCGGTCGGCCAGCTTACGGCGAGCTACGGCACGGACGGCACGCTTTCGCTTTTCGCAGCGGGGTGTTTCAGCCCTCGTGACGAGTCGGCGTATCCCGAGCTGCGCAAGACCAACAAGCCCGGCATCTACCGCTCGGACGACGGCGGCGCGAGCTGGCGCGATGTCTCGGGCAACCTCAACCGGAAAATCGGCCGCTACCGCATCACGGTCAGCCCGAAGGACAAGAACGTGATGTACACGGCGCAGATGCGTTACACCGATCTGGCGGGCGAAAGAATGTGTACGCTCAAGACGGTCGACGGCGGCAGAACGTGGAAGACATGCATGTCTTCCAAAGACCGGTCCAATCTGGAGGCGGAGCGCTGGAACAACCACTACGCCTACCTGGGGTCGCCCGACAGCTTCATCGTCATCTCGCCGCGCAACCCCGAGCGGCTCTGGTTCGCCGACGCGGGCTGCATGATGTGGGAGACGCGCGACGCGGGCGGACACTGGCGCATCATCACGACCGACAAGGTCGGCGAACACCGCTTCAAGACGCGCGGCATGGACAACTCGTTCATCCTGTCGCTTTCGGTCGCGCCGAAGAACAGGGACTTTCTGGTGATGTGCTGCCACGACTTCGACCTCCTTTCGTCGGTCGACGGGGGCGAGACATTCTTCTCAGGCGGCCAGACCGGCGGCATCAAGGCGGCCAGGTCGAAGGACGGGTGCTTCGGTTTCATGAGCGCTTGTCACGACCCGCATGATCCGCTGCGCGCGTATGCCGGTTCGAAGGGCTGATCCGCCTCGTATTCCGAGGGCAGCGTCTTCCTGACGACGACGGACGGCGGTTATACGTGGCACGCGCCGGAGACGAACCCGAAGGGCATGAAGCTCGGCTCCGTCTCGGACATCCTCTCGCCCGAGGCGATGAAGCAGGTCGAGGTGCGTCCGAACGGCGGGGTGTACCGCAACGGCCAACTGATGCTGCACAACTGGGCGGTGCGGCACCTCGAGATCGATCCGCGCACGGGGCGCATCTTCGCCACAAAGCGCACGGGCGTCTATTACTCGGACAACAAGGGCGGAGACTGGAAGCGCGCCGCATTCGAGGGCATCGGCAAGGACTGCGACTGGGCGCCGAACTATGTGAAGGCCGACCCCGCCAGCAGCAGGATCTATGCTATCGCCGCCCTTATGCCGCTTGAAGACCGCGGGCTCTTCACAACGCTTCACACGAGCTACTGTTGCGGCAAAGTGTTCGATCCTCCGGAGCCCGATCCGCGCGGCGGGCTGTACGTGTCGGAAGACGGCGGCGTGAACTTCCGCAAGCTCGGAAAGTGTACGCCCGATATGATCCTGCCGACACACTTCGCGGTCACGCCCGGCGGCAAGACGATCTACCTCGGCACGACTGCCACGCGCGTCAAGACGGCTAAGGGCGCACGTTGGGTCGCCGCCGGCCTCTGGCGGTCGGATGACGACGGCATGACCTGGGAACAGGTGCTTGAGTGCCGCGAGACACGCCTCGTGGGCCGCGTCCAGGGCATCGCCATCCGCCCGGACCGCCCCGAGGTCGTCTACGTGGCGGTGCACGAGGCGAAGGTCACGCCGGCCCTGGGGGCGATCCTGCGCTCGACGGACGGCGGAAAGACTTGGAAGGACATCTCGGGCAACGCCTCGCACTACCACTATGCGTGGCTTTCGCTCTCGGCGGCCGATCCGGCCGACATTCTCGTCGGCACATGCGGCGGCGGCGCATACATCGGACACGACAACGACATCCTGTAATTCCATCCACCACAAGGAGGATCTGGCACATGAAAAAACTGATTACACTCGCATCCGCGATTATCGCTGGCCTCGCGCTTGATGTCTCCGGCGCGCCAGGCGACACGTATGTCTGGACCGGCAACGGCGCAGACGGCAAATGGATGAACGCCGCGAACTGGAACCTGAACGGCAGTCCCGCCGCACAGGCACCTGGCGTCCCGTACACCGAGGTGACGACGTCCAACAAGATCGACACGATCTCCGCGGCGGGCCAGCAGCGCCTGGGCGAGATGGTCGAGTTCGGCGCGCTCACGAACGGCAACACGACCATCGACCTCGACGGCCTCTACTGCATCCAGCAGATTACCGTCAAGGCGGGGGCGCCGGCCTACACGTTCGGCACCTCATCCAATCAGGTGCTGCCGCTTGAAGCCCCTGCGGTTTTGTCTTCGGCCGGAAAGTTCGTGCTTGAGAGCGGACTTGAGAACATGCCCGCTCTCGCGGCGACCTTCGGCACGGGCGCGGCCGTCACGAATCAAACCGCATGTCTGGAGATCGAGAATCATGCGTCCGGGACGCTCGTCTTCAACGACCTCGGCAAGATCCGCGTGGCTACGGCAGACCCAGGCCGTACCTGGGGGTTCACGTCCATCCGCCTGCGCGGCACGGGCGGCGGCTATCGTTTCGCGGGCGCGCACGTCCAGGGCGACGCCAAATACAAGAGCGGCCTCAATTTCATCATCGTCGTGCCCAAGGTCACGGTGGCCTCGACACTTCTGGACGGTGTGCACGATTTGTCTTTTCATTTTTCAAATGCCAATCTCGAGATCCTCGAGGGCGCGACGCTGGAATACAGCACCTTGAACGCTAATAGGATATACACGGAGTTAAACGCCTCGATCACGGGTGCCGGCACCCTGAGGTTCCGCGGTTCGCCCACGGCTATCGGTACCAACCGCGCCCGGATTTACGCCTATACGGGCGCTGTGCTCGAAATCGCCGCCGTATTCGAGATGGCCGGCCTTTACCAGGGCATCGAGCCGAACGTCAACATCTACGGCGACAACACAGGCGCCGGCACCGTTCTCATGACCGGCGTCAATAACGCAAAGGGCGCGATCACCTTTGTGGACGGCAACCGGACGTTCAAGACCGACCGTCCGGGCACGGATGGCTTCGGCGTGTGCAGCAACGTCAACTTCTATGCCAACGGCACGCTGTCCGCGGCGTTTGCGACAGCGGAGACGCTGTCCAAGACCCTCTCTGTCAGCAATGGTTGTATGGCGGCGATCGCGAATTCGGGCACGGCGACGCTGACGGTGTCTCCGACGGTCACGCCGCTCGGCGATAACGCCTCGGTCAGCCTCTGCGTGAAGGCACAGACGTCTCCGATCACGCTCGCGCCGACGCTGAACAAGGCAGTCGGCCAGACGGTGGGACTGGTCATCGACGGCGCGGAGGCGGTCCGTCCGGTGGCCGGCGGCCTGACAGGCTTCGACTCGATCCGCCTGCTCGGCGGCATACTGGATGTCTCGGCGATCGCGAACTGGAGCCCGGCCGTGCCCGTCACCTTCGACACAGGCGCCTCCACGATCACCGTTCCCGACGGGGAGACGTACGTGCTGGCGTCCCTGGCGCGCACGGACGGCAAGACGTCTGGAACGCTGAATCTCGTCTGCGGCACAGGCCGCGTAAAGATCGCCGGCGCGGCGGCGGGAGCCGCCCCGGACGGCGTGCTCGTGAACGGACAGCCTGCCGAGATCCGTGACGGCGGCATAATCGCGCCGGCCGCGCCAGCGACGGATGTGCAGATCGCGGCGAAGGGCGCCACAGTGCCGAACGCGCCGACGCAATCCGTCGGCATCACCACTGAAGGCTCGGGCGGCAACGACACGATCGCCGCGGCGGCGACGGCGGTCAAAGAGCTGGTGCATATCGTCGACGCCGAGGCGACGGTCGAGATCGGAGCGGACCGCAACCTGGCGGCGGAGAAGGTGACGCTGGCCGGTTTCGCGGGCGGCCTGAATATCGGTGTCTCCGGCGATCCCGGCACGTTCGGCCCTGTCGGCGGGACGGTGCAGCTCCGGAACGGCGACCTGATGTCCGACCTCGCGATCCGCGCGAAGCTCGCGCAGGATACGCGTGTCGTGGTCGACGGTTCGTTTGGCGTGCCGACGGTGGCCGGCGGTTCCGCCGGAACCAACAGCGCCCTCGTTTGCGATGGCACTCTCAAGGTGACGGGTGAGCGGACTTTCACCTTCGATTTCATCACGGCAGGCACCAACCGCGCTGTTGCGACGGTGGATCCCGCGACCTGGCCGACGGTGCGCTTTGACGGGGCCCGGGACGTCATCCTCGGGCTCAGGGGCCTGCACGCCGGTTACGCTTTCCTTACGAACGGCTATCAGGGAATCAACAGACGCGGCCGCATTGTCGTCACCAACTCGCTCATCCGCAGCGCCGACATCGGCCGCTCGACGTATCCGAGTGGCGCTTCGGGCATCGCGGGAGAGGAAAACGCGATCGTGGTCGGCAACCGGTGCTCCGGCTACATGGAGATCCAGACCGGGGCGGTGATCACCAACCGGTTGGTCGTCGGCGCGCCCATGAGCGGGCACCGCGGCCTTGGCGCCGTCTACCAGACGGGCGGCGAAATGGCGGCGCTCGGCCAATACGGGGACGGGTATCATCAGCACGGCTCCGGCATCGGCTGCTGCAATACCGATGCTTCCGGTTACTATGCGCTGGCCGGCGGCAGGCTGGCGGCCTTGGGGCCGTTTTCCGTTGGCCTGTTGGGGTTCGGCTGTCTCCATCAAACCGGCGGCGAACTTGTTGTCCGGACGCATCCGAGCGACACGTCGGTTAACCCGAAGAAGGACTTTTTCATTGCAACCGGAAACAGAGGCAGCGCAATCGTGCGCCTTTCCGGCGGCACAGCCGATTTCGGCGGGAAGGTCATGATGAGCGGCGGCTATTACAAGAGCGCAGACTCCTATGCCGCGTTCACCGTGGACGGGACGGCGCAGGCCGATCTCCATGACAATGCGATCTGCCTGATCTGCACCGGCTCTTCGCCGCTCGCCTTGCCCCACGAGTCCTTCGTGAACATCAACGGCCAGGCCCGCCTGAGAACCGCAGGATTTTACGATTACTCGAAGACAACGGCTGACGTGGATCCGACCAACCGTCTCACGGCGGTGGGTTTCAACGGCGGCACGCTCGTCGCCGGAGCGAACAACGCGATGCTCTTCCACAAATACTTGTCGAACACGCCCGGCAATCTGGCCTATTCCGTCAACCAGGTCATCGTCTACGGGAACGGTGCGGCGATCGATACCGACGGCAAGACGGGGAATGTCGTCGACGTGCCCCTGACCGGCGCGTTCGGCGGCGGCGTCTCCGCAATCCCGTGGACGCCTCCCGCGGACGGCAAGGCCTCGTTCCAGATGCCGCCGTGGATCTGGATTTCCGGCGACGGCACGGGTGCGACGGCCGTTGTCGAGTGGGACTGCAAGGCGCTCAAGGTCACAGGAATCGAGATCACCTCGGCCGGCGTCGGCTATACGCATGCGACGGCGCATATTCGCATCGGTCCGGTGGTTGTGTCCAGCCATGAAGACATGTATTATGCCCAGGTCGCGTGCGGCATCACGCCCAATGCGAACACCGGCTCGTTCACGAAAAAGGGCGAGGGCGACCTGCGGCTCCTGGCGGCGAACACCTACGGCGGCGACACGGTTCTCCGGGGCGGCACGCTCAAGGCGGAGGCCGCAGGCGCGATCCCGGCCGACTCGACGGTCGTCTTCGCAGGCGGCGAACTGACGCTCGGCGACGGCATCGCGGCACCGACGAGCTACGCGGTCGACTACAACGAAACGACGAACGGCGCGGTCACCGTTTCCGGCGATTACGATTTTACGGGGACGACCCTCACCGTGCGGAACATCCCTACCGAGGATCTTGCCGATCGGGCCACCCTCCTGCAATTCACCGGCACCGTCACGGGCACGCCGGCCATCGCCGCACCGCAGCTTCCCCCTGGTTATCAGTTGTTCTGGGGAGCCAACAGGCTGTCGTTTAGCAAGAAAGGCTTAATCATCCTTTACAAGTAGGGAAAAGCCGTAACCGCAAGCAGATACGTGCCGGGCACGAAACACGGGAGTCCGGGCAAGCAGACGCTTGTCCAAAGTGTGTCTGCCCTACCGGTGGTGTTTTGCACCAAACAGGTGCGGCGCGGATCGCGACTAAATTTACGCTCCAGCCGGGAGAGTGCGCCGCAATCGGATACCTGCCATGAAAAAAACGGTCATCGTCTCTCTCGCCCTGTCTGCCGCCGTGTCATTCGGCGCGGCGGTTTTGATCGTGGAAACCGAACTCGAATTCCCGACGTACGGATTTTCGGATCCAGACCCAGTGCCCCGGACGGATTCGCCCCTCTACCCCTATTTTCGTTTCGACGGCTCGACGGCGGAGCCGACAGCCAAGAAGTGGAAGGCGGTGATCCTCGAAAACGAAAAGATCCGTGTGACCATGCTCCCCGAAATCGGCGGCAAGGTCTGGGGCGCGGAAGAGATCGCGACCGGACGCGCGTTCATCTACTACAATCATGCGGTCAAGTTCCGCAACATCGCGCTCCGGGGGCCGTGGTGCTCCGGCGGCATCGAGTTCAATTTCGCCATCACCGGGCATGCTCCGACTTCAGCGACGCCGGTCGACTGGTGCGTTAGGAAGAACGAGGACGGCAGCGCGAGCTACTTCGCCGGCGCCTCGGAGTACATCGGCCGCACGACCTGGCAGGTAGAAGTGCGGCTCGCCCCCGGCGACGATCACTTTACGATGCGGACGATCTGGTTCAACGGCGCGAACCTGACCGGCCCTTACTACCAGTGGATGAACGCGGCGTTCCCGCTGTTTGAAAACACCGACTTCTTCTTCCCTGGCAAAAACTATATCGGACATCCAGGCGACGCGCACGCCTGGCCGATCGACGGCGCAGGGCACGACCTTTCGGTTTATGCCCAGAACCGTTTCGGCAGCAACAAGTCGTACCACGTCCTCAACGGCGACAACCGCGTGTTCGGCATCTGGTGGCCGGACATCCGTTTCGGCGCGGTTCACCGCAATCCGGTTTACGACAAGTACGGACGCAAGATCTGGCTCTGGTCGCCGTCGCGCGAGGGCGCCATCTGGGAGGCGCTGCTGACAGACAAGGACGGCCAGTACGCCGAGTTGCAGTCCGGCCGCGCGTTCCAGCAACCGCGTCCGCCCTGTGAGAAAACGCCGTTCAAGATCCCCGCCTTCGCGCCCGGCGGAACGGATGTCTTTGACGAGACATGGGGCATGGTGAAGAGCCGCGAGGCGTTCGGGACGCCCGAAACAGGCGTCAAGCCGCGTCCGGTCGAGATGCCGTCCGACTTCGACTGGAACTCCGTCCAAGGGCTTTACCTGAGGGGCACGCAGAAGCTCCGCTATCTCCACGACGACGATGGCGCGGCGCGGCTGCTCAGGTCGGCACTCATCGCCGACAACCATTTCGCGCCCGCGCTCGTCGCGCTCGCCGGGCTTGAAGCGAAGCGCGCGCGCTATGCCGAGGCCGCGCGTCTCGCGGACCGCGCACTCGCTGTCGACACCTACGACGGCGAAGCGAATTATCTCGCGGGATTCGCCGCGTTCGCGCAAGGCGATCTGGCCACGGCCAAGGAACGTCTCGGGCTCGCGGCCTTTTCGCCGATGATGCGCTCGGCTGCCTACTCACTCTTGGCGAAGATCATGCTGCGGGAGAAGAACTGGCAGGAAGCGGCACTGCTGGCGGATCGCGCGTTGTGCGCGAACGGACTCTCCTTCGACGCGCTATTGGCGAAAGTCATCGCCTTGCGCAAAGGCGGCGACGCAGCCGCCGCAGCGGCAAGCGCCAAGGCGGCGCTCGCGCAACTTCCGCTCTTCCACGCCGTTAGATATGAGCTTGGAAAGCTGGGCGGCAAGGAGGATTTCCGCGCGTACATCAAATGCGAGCTGCCGCATGAAACGTTCATGGATCTCGGCACTTGGTACGAGGAAGCGGGGCTTGCCGATGAGGCGCGCGAACTCTTTGGCTTTGCAGGCGACCATCCGGTCGCGCGCATCCGCCTTGCGTATCTGAAGCGCGACGCTACGGCGCTCAATGCCATCGCCAAGCAACCCGCAGACTTCGTGTTTCCATTCCGCCGCGAGTCGCTCCCGGCGCTCGAATGGGCGGCGCGGGAAAACAGCAGTTGGACGTTCAAATATTATCACGCGCTCTTCCTCGCGGCGAACGGCGAGCAAGACCGTGCGGACGCGCTTCTCGCCGCCTGCGGAAACGCGCCCGATCTTGCCGCGTTCTATCTCTTCCGCGCAAGCAGACGTCTCGGTGCCGCAGGCGACGCCGACATTGCGCGGGCTATTGAACTCGGCGGAGGATGGCGCGCGGAACTGCAAGGCAACCGTCTCACAGCTGATTCCGAGGCGAATCCGATGAAGATCGCGTATGCGAAGTCGCTGCTGGATGCGAAGCGCCACCGCGAATGCGTCGACTATCTCGCAAAGAGCGTGATCCTGCCGTCGGAATTCGGCGACAACGCCAACGCCATCTGGCGGGAGGCATGCTATGCGCTCGGCGAGAACGAAAAGGCCGAGTCGTATCCGGAGAACCTCGGCGCAGGCAAGCCGTATCCGCAGGACAACCGCCCGTACGAATTCAAGAACGCGAACCGGACACAGGACGACGTGCCGGCGCTCGTCGATTTCGAGGACGCTCCAACATGGAAGGTGCACACCGAAAACGCTGCGGCCCTCTGCGCGACGACGCGCGAGGTGCAACTGTTCGGAGAGAAGACGCTGCGGCTGTCGTACTGCGGGAAGGGCGACAAGCCGTCCATCGCCTTCGGCCCTGAAAAACCGGTGGCGGTCACGAACGCATGGAACACCTTCGCGGTCTGGGTACACGGCGACCACTTCGGTCGCGGCGCCAACACGCAGCCCGGGGTGCCCACTGCTGAACTCTTCCTTGTGTTGCGGCTTGCGGACGGGACAGAGCAGCGGGTTTCGCTCGGCAAGATCGACTGGCCGGATTGGCACCGCATCGAGCGGCGCTTCTCGCCGGAAGAGACCCAGCGCTTCCACGGCGCTGCGTTCGCGGGATTTGTCCTCGCCGGCGGAACGCAGCCGGAATACCGTCCGATGCACGTTGACAACATCGCGTTTTTCATGGACACGCTTTCCGGCAAACTCGACGTCGCCGCGCGCGCCAAACGCAACCTGACGCCGCTCAAAGGCGCCGACCAGGGGATCAACACCGGCGACCGCAATCTGCCGTTCCCGATTACGGAAAGCACGATCATCCCGCGCACGTCTTCGCCGCAAGCGGGCGACCTGCTCGCCGCGTTTAACGGCGGCGCGATCACCGGAAGCGACACCGGCAAGCTTGAAGTCACGACGAGCCGTCGCGGCAAGAGCCTTGTCGTCGATCTGTACGCGCCCGCCGGAACCGTCACAGAGGTTTCGAGCGGCACGGCTTCCGAGGCGAAAGTTCACAAGAGCTTCATCGTGCCGTATCTCGCCTATGG
>JALHET010000347.1 GCA_022839525.1 Lentisphaerota bacterium | reverse complement strand
CGCGACGGAAGGCTGTCGCTGACGGTGAATACCGGCGAAGAGCGTGCAGTGAAATTGACCGCCGCGGATCTTGGCACCTGGCTTGTGCGCATCCATCGCGCACGCCAGCAGGCGGCCCGTCGCGTGGCCATCGGCATCGAGACGTGGGGCGACATCCCGGTGCTTAATCAGGCGATGCTGCTGGGCAACCGCCATGTGATGCCGCCTGCGTTGCGTCGCGTATTTGTGGATTCTGGCACGATTCACGTCTACTCCATCTCTGGTCTGCACATTGTTCTGGTGGCAGCCGTGTTGAGTCTCGCGGTCTCCGCTTGCGGCATTCCGCGCACCTATTGGGTTTTGGTGAGCGGTCCGCTTTTGATTTTCTACACGGCGCTCACCGGTGCACGGCCACCTGCGGTACGCGCCTGCCTTATGGCGTTGCTCTATCTGGTCGCACCGCTGATCGGCCGTCGGCCGAACGCTCTGATGGCTCTGGCGGGTGCCGCGCTGATCGTACATGCCATCCAACCTTGGCTGATCTTTGACATCGGCTGCGTGCTCTCGTTCACCGTGATGGGCGGGTTGGTGGCCTTCTGCCAGCCCTTCTGTCGGACGGGGCAGCGGTTGTTCCGTGTCGCACGCCTGACCGAACGCGCGAATCTGGCGCGGGCCGCAGGCGCGAAGATGTACGCGCACCGACTGAACATGCTGGCGCATGCGGTCACATGGCTGTCGAATTCGTTAGCCGTGTCTCTGGCGGCCTGGGTGGCGTCGCTCCCATTGACCGCCCACTACTTCGGACGTTTCACACCGGGCGGACTCTTCGCGAACCTGGTGGTGGGGCCGTGTTCGTTTTTCATCGTGGTCTCGGGTTGTCTCGGTGTACTGGCAAGCACGGTGAGCGAGTGGGTGGCTGGCTGCTTCAATAACGCCGCTGGTTTTTTCACCTGGTTGATGGTTAAGTCCGCCCAGATAACGGTAGCATTCCCTGGGGCGAACTTACGCATCAAACCTTGGCCGCTCTGGTTGGTTTGGCTCTGGTTCAGCGTGTTGCTGGTGCTGGCGGTCTGGCTGAACACGCGCAGGCGTCGTCCGGACGGACTGGCATGGCTGACGGATACACAGTGGTGATGAAGGGGTGTGGCATCATGCAGCGAGAGATTCACATTGCGGGTATCGGCGGCGTCGGGATGAGCGCGTTGGCGCAGGCGCTGCTGGATCAAGGCGAAAAGGTCAGCGGCTCGGATCGCCTGCTGGACGCGGGGGACGAGACCGGGGTGCTGACTTGTCTTGCGGCGCAGGGCGTGCGGCTCTGCCGACAGGACGGAACAGGCATCACGCCGCAAACCAAGCGGCTGGTGATCAGCAGCGCGATCGAGTCAGACAACCCGGAGGTTCTGAGCGCGCAGGCGCTGGAGATACCGGTCGTGCACCGTGCGGTCGAGCTGGCGCGGCTGACCGGGGGGCGGCGACTGATTGCGGTGACCGGTACCAGTGGCAAGAGTACGGTAACGGCGATGCTGGGTTGTCTACTGGAGGGCGCGGGGTTCGATCCGCTGGTGGTGAACGGCGCGGCGGTGGCAGGTTGGAACGCGGAGGGCGCGCGTATCGGATCGGTCAGGAAGGGCGCGGGCGAGTGGGCGGTAATCGAAGCCGACGAATCGGACCGTTCGTTGATGGTCTTCCGGCCTGAGCATGCGATCATCACCAACGCTTCGGCGGATCACTTCGGGCTGGATGAAACGTTGGCGCTTTTTGCCTCCTTCCGCGCGAGGGTGCCGGGCACGGTGATCGACGGACGCGGTGCCGACGGCGGATTGGCGGAAGCGCGTACGGAAGGGTGGGGGGGCTCTTTCCGGTTTGAGGATGTCACGTATCAGGTGCCGATGCCCGGTCTGCACAACGTCTACAACGCGTGGTACGCGGTGCGTATGGCGCGCGTGCTGGGAGCGGCACCCGAGCGGCTGTCCGCCGCGCTGGCGGTATTCGGCGGCGTCGAGCGCCGCCTGCAGCGGGTCGGAACCTGTGGCGGTGCGGTTGTAGTGGACGATTATGCGCATAACCCCGAAAAGCTGGCTGCGGCTTGGACGACATTGACGGCTGCTTTTCCGGCTGGCGTATGCGCAGTGTGGCGGCCGCACGGCTACACGCCGTTGCGGAAAATGCTGGATGATTTGGTGACGGTGTTCGCACGGGTGTGCCGGTCTGCCGACAGCCTGATTCTGCTTCCGGTTTACGATGCGGGTGGTACGGCAGACCGGAGTATAGGTAGCGCGGTTTTGGCTTCACGGCTTGACGGAAAAGGTGTTACAGTAACGCTGATTCAAACCTTGGAGGAAGCTGAATCTCTGATGCGGGAAAAAGCGGTTCCGGGTGGGGTGCTTGTAACGTTTGGAGCGCGTGATCCAGAACTACCGCGTCTGGCTGCCAGACTTGCGGGCGTAAAAGTGGGGGGGGGATGCGTATGAGACGGATAGTGGGCATGGTGC
>JALHET010000346.1 GCA_022839525.1 Lentisphaerota bacterium | reverse complement strand
GGCGGCGGTGACTGCATTGCTCTGGGCGACGGGATCGACCTGGAACAGGACGGTTTTTCCCGCTTCCACACGATCCCCGTCATCCACCCAGATGTGATCCAGATTGCCGCCGGTGCGTGCGGCGACGTTGGCGAAGTTCTTGGTCTGGAGCGAGCCTTGCACCAGAAAGCGCCGTTCAAAGGTACGCGTCTCGACGGGCGCGACCTTGACAGGCAGTGTCTGTTGCGACAGCGATGCCGTGGCGGCGAGCGCGACCGACGCCAACAGCAGGTTCATGGGTTTGATGGCAGGCAGGGATACATGCATGATTTATTTTTCCTTTTGTAAATCGGTTTCGGGGAGGAGGGTTATGCCCATGGCCAAGTCCAAAGTGGCGCGGGCGATCGCTTCCTGATAGCGTGTTTGCACAAGAATGACCTGCGCGGTGTCGCGTTCCGCTTCAGCCTCGAGGCTGTCCTTGGCCGGAATCAGGCCGGCGCGCATCTTTTCGCGGTAGTCGTTACTTTTGAGGTCGAAGGCGTGGTGGTTCTGGGTCGCGACGCGGTATGCGTCCGTCGCGTCCTGTATCCCCATGTGCGCTCGGGTCACCTCCAGCATGATGCTGAGAAAGAGGGATTCACGGCTCAACTCGGCGGAAGTGCGCTCGACCTTGGACGAGCGGTAACGCGCGACATTGGCAAAGCCGTCAAAGAGCTTCCAGGTTCCGGCGAGCCCGATCTTCCAGTTGTGCAGGCGGTCCATTGAAGTGTTATCGGCGTAGGTGCCGGTCCAGAACCCCATCACATTCGGAAGAAAGTCGCAGAAGGCCTGACGGACCTGATGGTTGCGCATGACCACATTCCGGTCAGCCATCGCAAGTTCCGGGTGGCTGGCAAGCGCTTGCAGCACACGCTCTTCAAGAGAGGTGTCCGGTAGGGCGGATTTGTCAGGGGCGCCTGCCAGCTTGATGGAGGCATCCGGCGCGAGCCCCAGTGTGAGGAGCAAGGCGCCGCGCGCGGTGACGAGTCCGCGCTCCGCCTGCGACAGGGCGGCGGCGCGCTCTTCATAGCGGGCTCGCGCCAGTTCCCGCTCCCATGCGGTGCTCAAGCCCTCTGCGGCCAAGCTGTCGATGCGGCGGAAGGTCTCCTGCGCGGCATCCCGCTGCGCGGTGAGCGCATTGATGATCTCCTCCTGAACGAGGCAGGTGTAATAATCGCGGGTGGTCTCCAGCACGATCACCTGCCGGACGTAGTGCGCGGCAACCGCGGCGATCTCCGTCTGCTGGCGACGCGCGGCATAGAGAAACCAGACCGAGGGGGTGAGGATCGGCACATCGACGTTGAGCGCGGCATCGCTGTAAGAGCGGCGCTCAAACGCCATGAGGCCGCCTCCGACCGTGTTGGGGAAGCGGTTGCGCGTGGCCGAGGCGACAGCCGTCATTTTCGGCAGGAACTCCGCAAATGCGATATCTTTGCCGAGGCGGGCGAGTTCGTGCCGCAAGTCGGCCTGGCGGGCCTCGTAATTGTTTGTCATCGCGATCGTCAGGCAGGCCTGCAACGAGAGCGGCTGCTCCAGCAGGGCGGCGGTCTGCGCGTCGAGGTCACGCCGGAAATCTTCGGTGTGCTCGCTCCGCGTCTGCTGCGCGTCATAGGTGCTGCATCCGCACCATGCAAGGGTGATCAGAGAAATAAAAATAAGTTTGAAATTCATTGTCACGTTCATGGTTTGCCGGGTCTATCCCGGATTGGATGGGGCGGGATAATACAAAGTTGGATTATCTAATGCAAGAGCAAATTCAATAATCGTTTGTCACCTCACGTGGCAAATGACCAAGAATAGTTGTGTATAATGTATGGCCATTTTACGCTTTTCCGAGGCGTCCCTGTCTGACATTGCCCCAACGGCGATACACTTAAAGTCTGGCCTTCCCGCAATCCGCTTCGTAATTAACTGCCCTAAATCTTGATAAACGTCTTTTTACAGTACATCCAATACATGATCAGCCAGATTACGGCCATCGCCGCGACCGCCTACCTGCGCCTGTACGGGCTCACCTTCCTGGGCCGCCCCCGCTCGGCGGGGGCGGAGAGGCCGCGGCCCCTGGAGCGCAGCGAGCTGTTCCCCCTGCTCCCCCTCGCCCTTCTGTGCATCCTCCTGGGCGTGGCCTCCTTCCCCCTGCTGGAGGAGCTCGCCGCGGCGGTGTCGCCGCTGGTCGGCGCCTCAGGATTGAAGGTGGTCGAGGGCTCCAGCATCAACTTCCTCCACCAGGGCGGGCTGGACCCGTTGGGGCTGAGCGCCCTCCTGGGCTTCGGGATGCTGGTGGCGTTCCTGATCGTAAGGGCCACCGGCAGGCGGAAGGTCGAGCGCGTGGACACCTGGGACTGCGGCACGCCCCTGGACCGCCGCACCCAATACACTCCAACAGGGTTCGCCCAGCCCCTGCTCCGGGTCTTCCAGAAGGTATACCGGCCCCAGATCGAGGTCAGGGAGGAAC
>JALHET010000345.1 GCA_022839525.1 Lentisphaerota bacterium | reverse complement strand
CGTTCGAGCCGCAGATTCGCGAATGCGGTGATTTCCTCCAGGTACATTCCCAGAATCCAGGCGTCGAAGCTGGTTTTAAGCGGATTGGTGCCGGCGAGGTCGTTGGAGAGCCGTGCGATGCGTCCGTGTTCTGTGGTCAGCTCGGCTCGCTCCTTTTCGAGCGCGTCGAACCGTGCACGCAGCGCTTCGAGGGCGGCGAGGGCCGCGTTTTCTTGTTGGAGCATTTCGTCTGTCCGTGCGGTTTCTTCTGCAAGTCCGTCGAGTTCGGCAAGGACGAGCTCGGGGTCGCGTTCGCTGTTGTCAGCTTCGGCAGGGCCGAGCGCGGCGATGCGCGTTTCCGTTTCCGCCCGGAGACGGTAGTATTCGGTTGTTTCGGTTTCTGCAGCTGAGCGATCCTCCGGTTTCAGTATGGCGGCGCGGACAACGCGGGCACGTTTCTGTACGTATTCTTCGCTGTGCGGTTGTGCAGGATCGAGTTCGTCTGCGAAGCCGGAGTTTTTGCAGGCTGCAACAAACCGCATGCGCGCTTCATCGCGTGCTTTGAGCTCCTGCGTCAGGCTGTGTTCAAGACTGTCGCGCCGGGCGCCGAGGCCTGCGATCCGGTTTCGCGTCTGTGCAAGGCTGTCCGAATACGAGTTCAGTTCAGCGTCTATGGCGATCAGGCGCGCCGAGCACAGTTCGATCGCTTCGCCTGCGTCGTGGAACCCGTGACTGCCCGGTCCAAAGGCTTCAAGGTAGCGCTGCCTGTCCGCGGCGACCGACGCCGACATGCCCGATTCTCTCAGTTCCAGAGTTTTCGAGATGTCGGCAAGCTCCGCAGCCGCCTTTTCCAGACCGGCTTTTTTCCGGGCGAGTTCGTCAGCTTCCCTCCGCGCGCTTCGGCTTGCACCGAGCCGGTTGACCGCATCCTGCATTCGCGCCGACGCTTCCTTGAGCGCTTCGGCAGCCTCCGCGGGGAGCGGTACCGCCTGCGGCGCAATGCAGTCCGCGCCTTCGCCCGATTCCGCGCAAAAATTGGAAAAAACTTCCCCGAGCCGAGCTTCAGCGGCAGCCAGCGTCGCATTGATCCGCGCCCGTTCGGTCAGTACTTCCGTCCGCTTTTTTTCCAGATCGGTTATTCTCCGTGCAGCCGATTCTTTTCGGGGCCCCGTTCCGATAGCGTCAAGCGCAGCCTTTGCCGGAGCGGGATGGTCGAGCGCACCGCACACCGGACATGGCTTTCCGTCCTGAAGAAGCGCTGCAAGCTCGCAGGCTGTGCGGGCTGTTTTTGCACGTTCGGCTTCTTCGTCCAGCTCACGTGCTTCCGCCCGGGCAATTTCCAAATCCTGTTCGGTTTCCGCAATACGCTGCTCGGCCTGATGCGCAGAGGCGGCGTGAGCATTCACCGCATGCCGTTCACGATCGTATTCCTCGGCGAGCGTCTTCAGCCGTTTTTTCTTTTCAAGCTCTGCCCGCGCGCGCTCGGTTTCCTGTTCTCTCTCCTCCAAAAAACCTGCCTCCGCGGCAAGGTCAGCAATGCGCTTATCCATCGATGCCGCATCATCGGCCAGCTTCCGGCTTTCAGCCTTTCTTCCGGACAGTTCCTTTTGCAGGGCGCCAAGCTCTGCCTGAGCCGCTTCAAGTTTCTGTTCAAGGACGAGCGCAGTCGCCAGCTGTTCTCTGCGGATAATGAGCGCTTCACGTTCGCGAGACATATGTTCGATGTCGGGAGCACGCTTTTCAAGGGCGGCGACGATTTCTGTTTTTTCTGCAAGCTCGTTCCTGGCAGTCCGGATGTCCTGTCCAAGGGCAGAGATACGCCGATCCTGATCCTCAAGGGCGTCGAGCATTCCGGCAAGCGGGGTAGCGCGCCGGTCCGCGTCAAGCACCGCTTTCAGGCTCTCTATCGGTTCTTCTCTGCGCGCGAGAGCTTCACGGACTTCTTCAAGTCTTTTTCGTTCGGATTTCCGGGCAAAAGCGGCACGGGCTTTTTCCAGCTGCGCATTCGCGTCGGCTGTTTTTTTCCGCAATCCGGCCTGAGCAGCCCGCGCTTCAGCAATCCTGCGCTCTCTGTTGGCCTTTTCTTCCGGGTACGCTTCCCGGTTGAATTCCTTCTGCAGGGCAAGAATCGCTTCAGTCGCAGCGTTCAGCCGTATTTTCGCGTCTCTTGCCTTGTCCCGCGCCAGTTCGGTTACACGGCCGTAGAGGCTTACCGGAAAGAGCTTCGAGAGCACCGCTTTCCGTTCGTTCGAATTTTGCCGAAGAAAACGCGCAAACTCGCCTTGGGGAAGCAGGACTATTTTGGAAAACTCCTCGTACGACAGGCCGACAAGCGAAAGAATTTTCGCGTCTGTTTCGCTCTTTTTTCCCGGAGAACGGTCTGTCCAGCTTCCGTCGGAATATTCTTCAAGAGTGACTTCTTCGGGTACTGTTTTCAGCTTGCCGCTTCTGGGTCCAACGGTTTCAAGGGGTACGGTACGCCGAATCCTGAAGCGCTTTCCTGCCAGG
>JALHET010000344.1:2598-3095 GCA_022839525.1 Lentisphaerota bacterium | reverse complement strand
GAGATGGCTGCGGCAATCACGCTCGGCGCCAACATCGGAACGACGTTCGACTCGTTCCTGGTGTCGCTCGGTACGAACACGAACGCAAAACGCGCCGCCTGGGCGCACATCTTGTTCAACGTTATCGGTACAGTCTGGGTAGTTGTGGTACTGCGGCCGTTCATCACGCTGGTTGACTGGATAACTCCCGGGCCGATTACGGCGCAGTCTGCAGGCGCCCATATCGCGATGATGCATACGCTGTTCAATGCGGCGAATACGCTCGTGCTGCTGCCGTTCGTGCGGCAGTACGCAGGGCTTCTCGAACGGGCAATCAAGCCGAAGGCGGAGGAGGAAGAAGCGGCGCGGCTGCAGTACAAGCCGTCGGTGCTTTTGACGAGCCCGGAGCTGAATATCGCGCAGGCCAGGTCGGACATCGTCGGCCTTGCGAAGGTGGCCGAGGATATGTTCGTCCGCTTCCGCGAGGAGTTGACGGGAAAGGCTGAATGGCGGGAGGA
>JALHET010000344.1:0-2512 GCA_022839525.1 Lentisphaerota bacterium | reverse complement strand
ATTACAAAATTTTTATTCGAGATTGCATGTCAGGATATCGGCGAGCGCACCAGGGACTCGTTGATGGCCTGGATCAGGGTTGTGGACGATCTGGAGAACGCGTGCCATGCGTCCCGCTCGATGGCGGAATCGCTCGGAAAGGCGGCGCGGAAAGGGGATTCGTTCGGGGCGGAAGCCGTCGCAGAACTAGCGCCGTATACGTTGCTGGTTCAGGAGTTTATCTCCTTTGTGCGTCCGAAGCTCGGTGCACCGCTGACCGGTGAGGATTTTTCGGTGGCTGTGGAGTTTGAAAACCGGATTGACGCCTGTCGCGGGGATCTCAAGAAGATTGCCCGCAAGAGGATTAAATCCGGCGCTCCCGTAAAGACGGAGCTGAACTATATTGACGTGATCCGTCACATTGAACGCATCGGCGACTGCTTTTACTCGATTTCCGGCAGCTTGCGCGCGGAGAAAGCAGAATAACGGGCTTTTCGCCGGCGCGCTCCGTGTATGCTGAAGCACACGCTTTTTACCCGTGCGGCGATCGGCGAATTTTCGGGCAAAAGCCGCAGTTTCTGATACACTAATCCAATATGAGTGCGAAAAAGAAAACGGGAACCACCGCCTTCCGGTGCGCGAAGTGCGGGTTTTCCCAGCCGAGATGGCTCGGGCGGTGCCCGGACTGCGGCGAGTGGAATACGTTCGAAGAAATAATCGTTGCCGACGGCGGTCCGGGGCCCGGTTTTTCCGGCAGCGGAATGGGCGGAGCAGGCTCGGCGGGAGGAATCCTTGCGCGGCCGGTGCCGCTGTCGTCGGTCGAAGCCCAGGACGGTGCGCGGCTGCCTACCGGCATCGCGGAGCTTGACCGCGTGCTCGGCGGAGCTGCGATGAAGCGTTCGGCCGTGCTCGTCGGCGGAGAGCCGGGCATTGGAAAGTCGACTCTTTTGTTACAGGCTGCGGCCTCGGCGTCCACCAACGGCAGGATTCTCTATGTTTCCGGCGAAGAGTCCGCCGCCCAGATCCGCTCGCGCGCCGACCGGCTCGGCCTCGACGTTTCGCGGATCGAAATTCTGTGCACGGGACGCCTTGAAGACATCGAGCGCGCCCTCAACGACGTGCATCCCGTGTTTGTCATTGTAGATTCTATACAAACTGTGTACTCCCCTGACGCGGGCGCCGTTCCCGGCACCGTGAACCAGCTGAAGCTCTGTGCCCATCAGCTGGTGTCCTGGGTCAAGGAGCGTGACTCGGTGCTGTTCCTCGTCGCGCATGTAACAAAGGAAGGAGCAATAGCGGGGCCGAAGGCGCTCGAGCACCTCGTGGATACAGTTATTTCGTTCGAGCGGAACGACGACGACGTGCGCTTTCTCCGCGCGCTCAAGAACCGCTTCGGTTCGGTCGATGAAATCGGCATTTTCCAGATGACAGCCCAGGGGCTCGCAACGGTGGAAGATCCGTCGAGCCTGTTCATCGTGCGTCGCGCCGGCGAGCTTCCTCCGGGCGTCGGCGTTACCGCCGTATTCGAAGGCTCGCGCGTGTTCCTTGTGGAAATCCAGGCGCTCACCGTGCCGTCGAAAAGTTCGATGACCCGGGTCTACTCGGACCGCATCGACGCTGCGCGCGTTAGCCGCGTCGCCGCCGTTCTTGAAAAGCGCATCGGGCTCCGGTTTTCGGATCAGGACATCTACATTAACGTTGCAGGCGGCGTCCGGCTTTCGGAAAGCGCGATCGATCTTGCGCTGGCGGCCGCGCTTTATTCGGCCCGTACCGACATGCCGAGCCCCGCCGGAACTGCGCTCATCGGCGAGCTCAGCCTTGCGGGAGAAATCCGCCCGGTCAACAGGCTCAAGCCCCGCGTTCGCGCCGCGACCGGCCTCGGCTTTACCCGCGTATACGCGCCGGAATCGGGCGATGGCGCCGTGTGCGTCCGCGACGTCCGCGACCTTGCCGGCTTGCTGTTCGGGAAGGAAGCGAAAGTGGATGGAGCCTTCAGGGCGGGTGGTAGCGCAGCGCGCGGCGCGGGCGCAGGTGCGGATGATGCGCCCGACCCCATTAGCAGAAAGGATTCCGGACATGAAGCTTGAGGTTCTCGGTTCGGGAGGCGCTGTTGCGACTCCGAAGCCGTTGTGCGCGTGTTCCGCGTGCGTCAAAGCCCGAAAAAAGGGCGGTCGTCATGCAAGGCTCGGCCCGTCGGTTTTCCTGCACGGACCCGATATTCTCATCGACACCCCCGAAGAAATTTCCGTCGAGCTGAACCGCTCGCGCGTCCGGAATATCGGCGCGGTGCTCTATTCCCACTGGCATCCGGACCATACTGCGGGCCGACGCCTCTTCGAGATGAACATCGAGTGGAACCGTTCGCAAAAGGAAAACCGCACAACTCCGGTCATTCTTACCGAGAAAATCGCCGAGACCTTCGGCTCCTACCTTTCGATCATGAGCCAGTTCGACTATTTCCGCTCCATCGGCATCGTCGATCTCAGAATCGTGAAAAACGACGAAGAGTTCACTCTGAACGGTTGCACCATAA
>JALHET010000343.1 GCA_022839525.1 Lentisphaerota bacterium | reverse complement strand
ATACTATCCGGACAAAGGGATGACACACTTCTTCAAAGATACGGGGAACGCGGGGGTGGGGGAAATCCTCGCGTTCATAGATGGTGTTTTGCGGTCTGGGGGTGAGGCTGCCGTGCCTGCCTCCTGTTTGCCTGTGTTGGTGTATGGCGCGGGCTGCCGTCCCCGGGTGTGTGATGAGACGGCGGGGCATTTTGTTTTCCGCGCGCCGCCTCCTGTGCGATTCAGGTGTCCGTATTGGGAACGTGGACTGGCGGTTGCTCTCATGGCGGCCCTGGCGCCGGTTTTCCTGACGGTCGCTGTCTTGGTTTTTGTGTTCGATGGGGCGCCGGTTTTTTTCCGGCAGGAGCGGTATGGGTGTGAGGGGCGCCTTTTCACGCTCCTCAAGTTCCGCACGATGGTCAGGCGGTCCGAACGGTTGCACGCAAAGTTGCAACGCAAACTGGGGAAAAAGGGGCAACTGTTCAAATTGGAGAGCGACCCGCGGGTGACCAGGGTGGGCGGGTTTTTGCGGTGGACGTTTTTGGACGAGCTGCCGCAGCTGTTCAATGTGGCGCGCGGCGAGATGCGTCTGGTTGGCCCGCGCCCTTTGCCGGCGAGCGATCAGGGGCACTATACGCGGCCGGAGCAGGCCTTGAGGCTGAAGGGGCTGCCGGGGATGACGGGGTTGTGGCAGGTGTCGGGACGCAATGAGCGTACGTTCGATGAGATGTGCCTGTTGGACGCTTATTATTTGGGCAACCGGTCGGCGGCGTTCGACCTATGGATTATCGGGCGCACGTTGCGCTTGATCGTGCAGCAGATAGGACTGTGCCGCAAACCCGAGTATGGCTGCGAGCAGCCAGGCGGTGTCGGTAACACAGGCCACACCGATCCCTAGCGCGGCCACAAACCATGGGTAGTAGGACATGCGTGCGGCAGGCCACGGCGCGAGTGCGGCGCGGATCCTTTCTGTGCCGCACGGCTCAAGCCACAGGGTAACGCTGCGGGTGTTCGGCAGGGTGAGGGGAAGCGGATGGTCGGGTATCCAGACGCCGGGCTGTTTCAGTGCGATGCGGCGGGCATTCCAGAAAAGTTCGAGATCGCCGTTACGGTTCACATCGATCCGGAAAGCCGGCTGGGCGAAACGGGTGATTGCGGTTATGCGCAAAAGGACGGGATGCCCGGTTTGCCGGATGAGCGCGAGGGCTTTGCGGAGCGCTTCCAGAACGTGTGCGCCATCAGGTGCCTGCGGGTCAAGCGTCACGTAGAGTTCGCGCGCGTGCGGCACGATAGGGAAACGCCACAGCCAGGAAGCTGCGGCGGAGGAAACGGCAGCGGTCAAAAAGGTCAGCGTGTTTGCTCCGGCGAGTAAACCCGCACAGGCCGTAACAAGCAGGATGGTGAAAACAACACTCAAAACGGCAAAAACTCCTAAAACGTTTTAAGATACCCGCCTCAAGGTTCGTCGTTGGAAAAAGGGTTCTCCAGCAAGATATTCACGCCATGGCGCCTTTCTTTTTTTAACGGTAGCATCTGGTCATGTGTTTGTCGAGCGCGGGGCGGGGCGCGGTGTCGGCTTTGTCCTTTCTTGAAGCGCGGTGCCGGGTGTGGTAACGTCTCGAAACGATGGCCGACACTGCGATAACCGACGATTTCTGCCTTGCGCCGCTGCGCGGGGTGACGGTGCGCGCGTTCCGCAATCTGCACGCGTTGTGGTTCCAGCCTCCGGACCGGGCGGTGGCCCCGTTCATCCCCACGTTCGCAGGGGCGAAGGTGAGGCCGGTTTTGCTGAAGGACATCGACCCCGGGTTGGGTCAGGCGGTGCCGGTGGTGCCGCAGGTGATCGGCAAGGACGCGGGGCAGTTGCGCACGCTGCTGCATGCGTTCAAGGACATGGGCTACGCGCGCGCCGACCTGAACGCGGGGTGTCCGTATCCCTTTGTGGCCAAGAAGGGGCGCGGCGCGGGACTGATGCGCGACGCGGATGCGTTCGCCCGGATGCTGGAGGCGGGTTGCGAAGAGATGCCCGGCGGTTTTTCAGTCAAAGTCCGGTTGGGCATGGACACGCCGGATCTGCTGGTGCGGCGCATGGGGCTGATCAATGCGTTCCCGCTGAGCGAGGTGACGATCCATGCGCGTACGGCCCGGCAGATGTATGGGGGCGAGGTGTTGCTCGACGCGTTCGCGGAGGCGATGGCGGTGTGCAGGCATCCCGTGGTCTACAACGGCGACATGCGGACGCGCCAGGACTACCTGCGGCTCAAAGCGCGGTTTCCGGGCATCACGCACTGGATGATCGGTCGCGGACTGGCGATGGATCCGTTTCTGATCGGGCGCATCCGGCGCGGCGATGTGCCGGTGCGCGAGGCGGCGCGGCTGAAGGGGTCGCAGTGCAACGACCCCATCGGTCCCGGAGGGTTCAAGACCAATCGCGCAGGCGGGGTCCTCGCGGGGATCACGACGGGACAGGAGATCGTCATCCGGACGGCCTGCAAGCCGATCCCCTCGATCGCCCTGCCGCAGGAGTCGTACATGT
>JALHET010000342.1 GCA_022839525.1 Lentisphaerota bacterium | reverse complement strand
GAACTACGACGGCACAAACACTGTATTCGTCCAGTCTATCGGATCGGGCGAACCGGCAGCCGGAGCTGAAGTTTCAATAGTCGGACTCAACGGAAATGCGCTTTCGACCATGACAACCGGCGCCTCCGGCCGTGTTGAATTCGCCGACGTCTCGGGTTTCAAGCGCGAAAAGCAGCCGGTTGCATGGGTCGTTCGGAAAGGCGAGGACCTCTCGTTCATGCCCTACGAAGCGAGTGGCCGCAGTCTTGACTGGTCCAACTTCGACACCGGAGGCGTAACCGGGGCAACCGATCCCAAAAAAATCAACGCATTCCTCTTTTCCGACCGGACCATCTACCGCCCCGGCGACGCCATGCACATCGGCATGATCCTCAAGTCCGGCGACTGGAAAATCAACCTTGAGCGCACGCCGCTCGTGTGCTCCATCGTCAATCCGAACGGCGCCGAGGTGTACACCAAAAATCTTTCTGCCTCGGCCGCCGGCTTCGAGGAAATCGAATGGAAAACCGAGGACTGGTCCCCCACCGGCGAATACACCGTAAGCCTCTACCACCTGATCGATGAAGCAAAGCGAAAGCTCGCCTTCCTTGGCTCGGAAACCGTAAAGGTAGAAGAATTCCTCCCGGACACACTGAGCATCAGGGCGAATCTCGTCCCGTCGACCGCTGCAGGCTGGATCAAGCCAAGCGCAATCGAAGGCAGGGTAAGCCTCCGCAACCTGTTCGGCAATGCGGCAGCCGGCAACGACGTGCAGGCCAGCGTCAGCCTGCGTCCCGGCTCGCAAGCCTTCCCCGCATGGAAAGACTACCGCTTCTCCGATCCCCGTGACGAAGGCAAGACCTACACTGAAACGCTCGGCTCGCTCGAAACCGATGCCGAAGGACTGTGCAGCTTCCCGATCGACCTTGCCAAATTCGAAAAAGCCACCTACCGGATGACCTTCTTCGCGGAAGGCTTCGAAAAAGCATCCGGCCGCTCGGTCCGAACCGAAGAATCCCTGTGGGTGTCGCCGCTCGACTACCTCGTCGGCTGGAAAACCGACGGAGACCTCGGCTACATCAACGCAGCAAGCGAACGAAAACTTTCGCTTATCGCAGTCGGACCGGATGCGAAGGCGCTCGCCGTCAAAGGCCTTACCGCACACATTTCGGAAATCAAATACATCTCGATGCTCGTCAAGCAGCCGAACGGAACCTGGAAGTACCAGTCGGTCAAAAAGAGCGAACCGGTAGAATCCTTCCCGATCGAAATCCCGGCAAGCGGTTTCTCCTGGTCCATCCCCACGCTCCGCCAGGGCGATTTCGAGCTCGTATTAACCGGCCCGGACAGCCTTGAATACGCGAAAATCGCCTGGTCGGTGATCGGAGGCAAGAACATCGAACGCAGCCTGGACCGGATCGCCGAACTGGACGTCAAGCTCGACCGCACGGACTACAGGAACGGAGACTACGTACGATTGTTCATCAAGGCGCCATACGCAGGATCAGGACTGATCACCATCGAGCGCGACCGCGTCTACACGCATACCTGGTTCACCTCGAACGGAAATTCGACCGTCCAGAGCATTCTTGTCCCCGAAAACATCGAAGGCAACGCCTACGTCACCGTCACCTGGGCCCGCTCAATCACCTCGGACGAAATCTTCATGAGCCCCCTGTGCTACGCCAGCGTCCCGTTTTCGGTCAGCCGCGACAAGCGCACCAACCGCATCACGCTCGGACTCCCGGAAACCATGCGCCCCGGTGAAGACCTCAAGATCGAATACTCGACTTCCTCGACCGGCAAAATCGCGATCATGGCCGTCGACGAAGGCATCCTGCAAGTCGGCCGCCACAAAACCCCGGATCCGCTTTCGTTCTTCTTCCGCAAGCGGGCGCTCGAAGTCGGCACCCAGCAGATCATGGATCTCGTACTGCCCGAGTTCAACATCCTTCGCACCATCGGAGCAATCGGCGGCGACGCCATGGCCGAAGAACTCAACCGCAACCTCAATCCCTTCAAGCGCAAACGGAACGTCCCCGTCGCATACTGGTCCGGCATTGTCGATTCCGGCCCGGAAAAACGCACGCTTACCTACCGCGTGCCCGACTGGTTCAACGGCACCGTCCGCGTCATGGCTGTTGCCGTTTCGGACAACACCATCGGTTCGGCCGAACAAAAACTCACCGTCAAGGCGCCCTTCGTCATCGTCCCGAACATGCCGGCCATGGCAGCCCCCGGCGACGAATTCGGCGTCTCGGTTACCGTCACCAACACAGTTACAGGATCAGGAACAGTACCGAAGGTCACGCTCTCCGCAGCTCCGCAATCGGGTCTCGCAATTTCAGGCGACACGTCCTTTGATTTCTCGATTCCCGAAGGCGGCGATAAAACCGTCACCTTCCGAGTCAAAGCCCTCGACGTCTCCAGCGACGCGGAAATCCGCTTTACTGCCTCGGGCGCAGGCGAAAGCTCGACAGCCGCAGCCAGGCTCAGCATTCGTCCGGCAGTCCCTTACCGGACAACAGTAGCGTCCGGAATAGTCCGCGAC
>JALHET010000341.1 GCA_022839525.1 Lentisphaerota bacterium | reverse complement strand
CTATCCGTGCCTCGCTGTTCGCTTTGTTCGCGGGCAAAGAGGCGCTGGCTTTCGGCAAATTCGTTGTCGGCATGCGGATTTACCGGCCCGCGGCGGGCAGGACCCTGGCGGGCCTGACCTCTGCGAGCCGGGCCGCCGCGATCCGGGCCGAAACGGCCGGTTCCGGGACTTCGACGCGGAGAAGCGGGACCGCTGCCCGGGATACGCGGATCGGCTTTGTTGTCTGTGGATGCCTGGTCGGTTCGGGGCTTTTTCGCTCCGGGTCCTTCGTTGTTCTTCCTTTTTCTGGATGGACGGTTTTTTTTGGACAAGATATCCTCGTAGAACGGTTTGTTCTCTCCGTCGGGTTTGTCGGTCATGGCGTGTGTGTTTCTCCCTGTGAGCGCTCTTTGCGCACGATAGTATAGAGGCGCATCAATTCGGCGCGGATTTCGTTGAGTTCCTGCCGGGCGCTCTGGGCTTTGACGTCGGTGAGTTCGGCAATGAGCCGCTCTCCGGCGCCTTCAAGTGTGTACTTTTTAACCTGTACAAGGTGTTTTACGCGGCGTATGAGTTCGATGTCGCGGGTGCGGTAGTACCTCCGGCCCTGATCGTCCTTGCGCGGGCGAATAAAGGGGACGACTTCCTCCCAGTACCGCAAGACGTGGGCTTTGAGTCCGGTGAGGCGTTCTGCTTCTCCGATCGAAAATTCAGGCACTGTGTTAATCCTGTCGAAACGATGGGCGAGGCGCGGTGCGGAGCGTCATGTCTCGCGGTTTTCCCATTTCTTGCGGCTGCCTTTGACTTCGAGTACGACGGGAATGCGGTCAAAACCGAGGTCCTTGCGGATGCGGTTCCGGATATAGGCAAGGTACGAATCGGTGACGGATTCGGGCCTGGTAGCGAATACGAGAAATTTGACGGGATTCGTCTGCGTCTGCACTATATACCGGATCTTGAATTTGTTCACCCTCCCCTGCGGGGGCGGCGCAGCGGTTACCCAGTCGTTCAGGGCCATATTGAGCGCCGAAGTTTCGATCTTGCGCGACAGCTGGCCGTACAGTTCGATTGCCATATTCAAAAGATCGTTGACACCGGAACCCTTGAGGGCGGAAACCGGAAGAACCGGGGCATAGTCCATGTGGGCGAACATGACTTTCATGTTGCGCTCCATTTCCTTGAAGGACGTGCGCTCCTTGTCGATGGTGTCCCATTTGTTGAGCACGAAGATGACGCCGAGTCCGTTGTCCGACGCATGCGCGATGATTTTTTTGTCCTGTTCGGCAAGGCCTTCGTTCGCGTCGATCATGTGGATGACGATGTCGGCATGCTTGAGGGTTTTGATGGCACGGTTGACGGAGTAGTACTCGATGTCTTCCTTGACGCGGCTTTTGCGCCGGATACCGGCGGTGTCGAGCACTTGAAACTTGTGTCCCTTGTACTCGAAGGCCCCTTCGACGACGTCCCGGGTGGTGCCGGCTATGTTCGATACGATGGAAGCGTCGGTGCCGGTGAGGCGGTTCGAGAGCGTCGATTTGCCGGTGTTCGGCTTGCCGACGATGGCGATGCGAATGCGCTTCTCCTCTTCGCCTTCCTCGACGCGGCTGAAGTCGAGCCTGCCGGTTATTTCCTCGCCGAGTTCGAGGATGTTGTCGCCGTGCTCGGCGCTGATGAACAGTACTTTTTCAAAGCCAAAACGGAGATAGTTCCAGGAATCGGCTTCGCGCCTTCCGCCTTCGGTCTTGTTGACCGCGACGAGAAGTTTCGATGCGTAGGGCCTGAGGAGCTGGATGAACTCTTCGTCCTCCGCGGTGGGAAGGCCTGCTTCGAGCAGGAGGAGGATGAGGTCTGCCTTCTTGAGCGAGGAGATGGTTTTTTCGACAACCAGTTCGTCCATTTCGGCTTCGCGGGTTCCCGGGATGCGCTCCAGCTTGAAGCCGCCGGTGTCCATGACGCGCAGGGGTTTTCCGTTTACGAAGCAGGCATCCTCGATGGGGTCGCGGGTGACGCCGGGGGTCGGGTCGGTAATGGCGCGGCGCTTGCGGAGGAGGCGGTTGAAAAGAGTCGATTTCCCGACGTTCGGGCGGCCGACGATTACGACGAGCGGAAGGTTCCGGTACGTCTTTTCTTCGTCGAATTCAGGGATGATATCTTCGGTGTCATTCATAGGTTTTCAGTTTTTCCTGTACGAGTTTCCGGATTTCGCGCGCGGCGGACAGTTCCATCGCGGCTTCGGCAATTTCTTGGGCATCGGTAAGGGTTACGCTCCGGACGAGTTCCTTGATCTGCATGACCAGCGAGGGCGACATGCTGAAACTTCTGAGCCCGAGGCCCATCAGCAGCAGCACCGAGGCAGGGTCTCCGGCCATTTCGCCGCACATCGACACTTCGGTGCCGGTATTTTTTCCCGCTTCGATGGTCTGCTTGATCAGGCGCAGTACTGCCGGATTGAAGCCGTCGAAAAGATGGGCGACTTTGGGGTTCTCCCGGTCGACGGCCATGGTGTACTGGATCAGGTCGTTCGTTCCGATCGACATGAAGTCGGCCTTCTTGGC
>JALHET010000340.1 GCA_022839525.1 Lentisphaerota bacterium | reverse complement strand
CCCCGTCTTCCGTTTTCAACTCACCCGTCACAATGGTGGAGTGGAAAGGGGCTTGGGGGCTAGAGTTGCCGCAAGAACTGCCGGGGAGGATCAGGCTAGCCAAAGGTGAGGCCAAAGTGCGGCTGCCGTCAGGAGTCGAGCTGGTGCTGCTGAGTCCTCTGGAACTGCAGGCCGAGAGCGGTATGGAGGTGCGGCTGGCATCAGGCCGTCTGGTGGCGTGGGTGCCGTCGCGCGCGAGCGGGTTCACGGTGTACGCGCCGGGGCTGACGGTGTGGGATATCGGCACGGTTTTCTCGATGGCAGCGGACGCGGACGGCAGCACCCTCTTCGTCTTTAAGGGCAGCGTGCAGGCGCTGGACGGTGAAGGTGCGGGCGTGGACATCTGCGAGGCGGGTGAGGGCGTACGGGCCATCCCTGACAGTACACCGGTCAAGTTCGCGGCAGAGGGGGAAACGGCGGAACAGTTGTTCAACCAAGTGCGCGGCGGCGCGGCGGTCATCGAACCGCAGAAGGCGCTCGATGCGGCGCGGCAGATCGGGGAACTGTGGATCGCGAAATACGTTCCGGAAGAGGCGGAGCGCGCGCGGGAGACCTTTCGGCGGCAGGCCGCCCTGCGGAACGCCCCGAAACCGGTTCCTTTCACGAAAACGGCGTGGGTGCGGCCTTCCGCGCCCTTGCCCACAACGCCAGGGGCGAAAATCCTTTCGCCCGGACAGGAGACAGGCAACATGAAAACAACAAGCACGGCGGCGCTTCTGGCCGCAGCGGTTATGACAGGTGCGGGGGTGACCGGCGCAGCGTCTGCTCCGTCTGCCCCGATTCTGGTGGACACCTCCCCCTGCCACAACCGGCACTGGACAACGGTCTTCACCAACGCGGTTCCCCTGCGGTGGAACTGGATCACAAACGCCGACTCCGCGCGGCTGGAGATTGTGGGCATGAACGGGTCGGTTGCGACCAACTTCACGGATACTGCCGTCATGGACTGGGTCTGGCCGGCGTTCGCCCCAAGTGCGCCGTCCACCGAGGACGTCTACGACCTGACGCTGACGTTCAAAAACAACGGTTCCGTTGTCGGCGCGTTGACCTCAAGGCTGGCCGTGGTGACAGCGGCTTTCGGCCAGACGAAAGTGGTCACGACTCCCGGGGAGACGCCGTGGCCGTCCGTCAAAGAGAACGCGGTGATTCCCTACGATGCCCAATGGGCCGAAGCCACAGCCGCCGCGACGGCCAGCCGCATGGTGATCGCCAAGCAGGGCGGCATCACGCAGACCAATGCGCTTGCAGACGCCAACGGGTATTTCGGCTGGAATGTCAAACAGGGCAACTGGGGGTATGGAACCTTCAGTCTTGCGCTGACGTTCCCCGAGACGGTGACGAACGGGTGGGATGCCACCCTGGTCCGGGTGCCGGATGGGTTCATGTTCTGTGTGCGGTAAACGAAGTGCGGCCTCGACCACCTGACCCGCTTGCCCCGGGTCGATTCAGGTCGCATCAAGTCGGCCCATGTCGAAAAAGGAAAACGGAGAAACAACAATGAAAATGACAACAGCAAAGAAAATGATTCTGGGAAGTTTTGCGGCCTGCCTCGCGCTCGGCGCCATGGCGGACGCGCCGGCGATCAGCGATGTGGTGGCGCGGCAGCGCTGGCCGTGGAGCCGGCTGGTGGATATCGATTACGTGCTGACGTGCGACCCGACCGTTAGCGTGGATGTCCATGTGACGGCGCAAGACGGCACGGTGCCGCTTGATCTGCCGTTCGCATCATTATCGGGGCACATGTACAATGTCACGCCCGGCCCGCGCCGGATCATTTTCGACCCGACGAAAACGGCCTACACGAACAACCAGATGCTGACCCAGTTCAGCGTAACACTCACGCCCACGCCTGCGCCGCTCTACATGATTGTGGATCTGACTAAAAACGCAGGCGCGGACGGCCAAATCCAGTATGTCTACGAGTCGGACCTCACCAACGGACTCTGGGGCGCGTGGGTGCGCAATCCGGTAACGAACCGGGGCACGGTGGTCGAGTCTGTGGTCTGGACCGGCGTAACCACCAACGACATCTACAAGACCGACAAACTGGTGCTGCGGCGCGTGCCGGCGGGCTCGTACACGATGGGCGGGGATGGAGATACGCAACGTAATGTGACTCTGACCAAGGGCATGTATGCCGGCGTGTTTCAGGTGACCCAGCGGCAGTGGAGCCATATCACGGGTGATGTAATGATCAGTGCGGATACGTATCCCAAGTACGGGGTCTCTTATTTCAAGACCCGCGAGGATCCAACGGGCGAGGCGGGGGCGGATGATCCGGCGGTGGATTGGCCGTCCAACAGAACCGTGAACGCGGACTCTTTCATGGGCAAACTGCGGGCCAGAACCGGCATCGCCGATTTCGACCTTCCCACCGAGGCGCAATGGGAGTACCTGTGCCGAGCCAAGACCACGACCGTCTTCAACGACGGCAACGCGGATGCGAAATACGACGGGGAGCTTGCGGACAATAACGGAAACACCAATCAATACCTGAAT
>JALHET010000339.1 GCA_022839525.1 Lentisphaerota bacterium | reverse complement strand
AACCGCCGCCGATACCCGCGCCGCCCTCCATGCCGCCCGTTGCCGTGACCGTGCCGCCGGTGATTTCGATTGTGCCGCCGTAGCCGTAGTAACCGCCGCCGATACCCGCCGCGCAGAGACCGCCGATCGCCGTGACCCGTCCGCCGTTGAGGGTCACCGTGCCGCCGTCTGCATAGTCTCCGCCGCCGATGCCCGCACCGTAGTCGCCGCCCGTCACGGTCAACGCGCCTGCTTCGTCGCCGGGCGCGTTGGTGATGGAAAGCGTCCCTCCCTCCGCGATCTCAAGGCCCGCGCGGCCGGAACCGGAGGCGAGCGTGCTCGTTCCCGCGAGGGAGAGCGAAACGCAAGCGTTCGTCCCCAGCGCGAAGACGCACTGGGATACGTTCGTTGCCAGAAGCGACAGGTTCGAGAACGTGACCGCGTTCGTCACACCCGCCGGGACGACGACGCGCACCCAGCCCGCCGTGTTCGTGCCCGTAAGCGTGAAGGGCCCCGCCCCAAAAAGCGTGAGCGTGGGCGAATGAAACGACCAGCCCGGGCCGGACGAAGGGTAGGCATTGTCAAGAGGGGCGCCGTTCACCTTCACCCCGGTAGAGACGGCGCTGGCGGCACCCGCCGCGAATACGATGCACATCGCGGCGAGAAATTTGCTCCAGTTGTGTTTTTTCACGGCGGTGTTCCTTTTAGATGCAGAATTGCTACTTGCGGCACTACCGTTCATGGCTGACCTTTCGGCTGGATTGAATATGACATAAACATAACCTGAAACAGGCTAAAAGGTACAGCCTAAAGGAAGGAGGGGGAAGACAATATAAGAGGTTTTGATTGTTATAGAGGAATGCCCTTCTGATGCATCGCGCTGGTTGCGTAGGAGGTTCAAATGTTGTATCATTCCCATATATGCCCTTATGTGGCGCGAAATTTCCTCCATTCCCGATGAAAGGACAACCTACCATGAAAAAGGTCTTCCGCTCTATTCTGGTTCCCGCAATTGCCTTTGTGAGCGCAATGCCGCTGACTTCGTTTGCGCGATCATTCCACTACGTCACCGTGTCCGGTGCCGGCAACCAGGACGGGACGAGTTACGACAACGCTTTCGCCGGCATCCAGGCGGGCATCAACGCTGCCGCCAGCGGGGATTGGGTTATAGTGGCGGCGGGAGTTTACCCGCCGATTATTTCCAGCAACAAGCAGGTGGTCATCTGGGGTGACTCCGCTTCCGCCGCAGACACGATTATCGAAGGTGGCGGCACCAACCGCTGCGCGACGCTGATTGCCGACGATGTTGACATGGGCGGCAACACCGCGCTGGTGAATTTAACCCTGCGGAACGGCAACGCGACATCAAGAGTTATTGCGGAAGACTACAAGGATTGCGGCGCGGGAGCGCGTGGCGGCTATCTGCTCAACTGCATCGTCGAGAACTGCACGGCGCGCTACGGCGGAGGCGTGGCCGACGCGATCACGGAATGCTGCATCATCCGGAACTGCGAGGCGGAAGTCGGCGGCGGCGCGCATTGCAGCCGCCTTTCGATCAGCCAGCATTATAACACGATCTTCGAGAAGAACCACGCCAACCAGATGGTCAGCGCGGCCTTGTGACTTGCAAGGTTAAATGCACGGTCGTCGCCAACACCACGGATGACAGTAATCTGCCGGGCTCTGTTGCCAACTGCTACCTCTTCAACACCCTCTTCCACATGAACTCAGGCGACGGTGTCCGCGAATCACCCAACGAGCCTGATCCCTGCTTCGTGAACTACTGGGCGGGCGACTACCGCCTGCGGGCGGGCTCCCCGTACATCGACATCGGCAACAGCTACTACCAGCAGATAGAATATCTGGACAACACTGACTTCCTGGGGCACGTCCGCGTCCAGGGCGCCGAAATCGACCATGGCGTTTTCGAGACCGCCATCCAAGGCATCGTCGTGACGGCAACGGCAGACGACGGCGGCCTGGTCTCCCCGGTTACCTCCATCATCAACAGCGGCGGATCCGTGACCCTCACCGCGGACACGAACACCTACGGACGGACGGTCGCGTAATGGTCCACCAACGGTGTCGTCATCGCGTCGGCGACCAACGTAACGCTGACCCTGACCGACATCCTCTCGCACACCGACGTGACGGTGGCGTTCAACCTTCTCGACTGGTACGTCGATGCCGCGACCGGAAACGACAACAATGCCGGCGACTCCTGGGCCACCGCGCTCAAGACCATCCAGGCCGCGATCGACCGGGCGGTCAGTGGCGAGACGGTTTACGTGAAGCCGGGGACGTATGGCGCGATTGACGCGGACGGCAAGCGTCTCGCGATCACGGGCGTCAACGGGGCGGGAACCACCTTCATCAATGCCAACAAGGCGTCGCGGGCCGCCACTCTTTGCAAGGGGGCGATGATCACGGGATTCACAATCTGCAATGGCTACCTGCTCGAAACCTCCTCCCTTAGCTCGGAGGGCGGCGGCGTCCGCGGTGGAACCATTATCGCCTGCGTCATCTCGAACAACTTCTCTATTTACGGCGGTGGAGTGTACAAGGC
>JALHET010000338.1 GCA_022839525.1 Lentisphaerota bacterium | reverse complement strand
GCGTGGTCGGTGATCCAGATGCGCGTGACGCTGGCCGAGTAAGTGGTCAGCCGGTTGCCAATCGCATCGTATGAAAGGAGGATTGAGGAGTTAGGATTGAGGAGTTGGAGACCACTCAAGCGTCCGGCGCAGTCGTATTCATACCGCTCATTGCCGATTGCCGATTGCTTGTTGGTCAACGCGCCGTTGAGGTCGTAGAGATACGTCTCGGCGTAGGTGTTGGTGTCTTGGACGACCTGCGCGGACACCAGCCGGTCGGCGGCGTCGAACGTGTTGATCGCGCGGCGCGGGTTCTGCGGATTCGGGAAGAGCCCGGCGGTGACCTGCTCCTTGGTTTTGATCCCCGCTTCGTCGCGGGTGATGACGCGGCCCGCGAACGGCGGGCCGCCGGCGGACCACGACCACGACGCGACCGCGTGGTTGGCGTCGTGCGTCCACGCGCCGGTCACGCCGTTGGGACACGACAGCGCGGTCAGCCTGCCCGCCGCGTCGCGCGTGAACGTCCACGCGCGCCCCGCCCAGTCGGTGACGTGGATCACGCGCCCGTCGGCATCGTAGCCATAGCGCACCGCCCTGCCGCCAGGGTACACGACGTTCGTGCAGAGCCCGCCGGGGTCGTAGGCGTAGGCAACCGGAAACTGGAGGCCGGAAACCCGGGTGACCGCCGAGGTCAGCCGGTTCATGACATCGTAGCCGAACGCAAGGCGCGCCGTTTCATTGGAGGCGGTCAGCAGGTTGCCGACGGCATCGTAAGAGAACCTATCCACAGATGGCACAGATGGCACAGATCGGGAGACCAGCCGGTTGAGCGTGTCGTAGGCATCAGTAACCGCCAGCAACGTTCCGCCGTCCCAGACGTGCTGCGGGATATCGCTCCCCATGTATCCGCGAGGGATGGACGCGCACAGGGGGAGCGCCGCGACGGCCATCAGTGCCGCCATCGCCGCGAACCGCGCTCTCACTGTCTTTGCGTACCGCATCGTCATCCGTTGGGCTTTATTCGTCGAAAGTCGAACTGCGTCCTCTGGTCTTATCATCGACGAGTTATTCCTTCAGGTCAACCTCCCAATGAATGGTACCGTTCGCCTGAGAACAAATTCTAATGGCTCCCATGCCGTAATCAAGACCCAGGCATATTACAATATTTTTTTTGTCTGTAAGTTTTATTAGATCTGGACAGATCATCAGCATCTTTTCAAAAATGTCGCTCACTTCCGACAACTCGTTAAGCGCAGACTGACGAGTCATATGCGCGATTGAAGTTGATCGAGTCCAGCCTGTTACCAAGAGGGTGTCGCCGTTATCACTGCTCAAAAGAACATCTCCTACCGACAAAGACCGTCCTTCACGGACGAACTCAGCGGCGGTTTTTAAACGTTGCAAGTCTATATTCGCCACCATAATCACCGAACCCTTTGTATGAATTGCGGGGGTATCGCTTGGTCAAACAAAACTTCCGTTCCTCCTCCAGCACCCAGCCCCGGAAGGTTGCCTTGCACTGGATGAGGCCCGATAACAGGGAAAATGCCTACCCGATTCAAACCTTCAACATTAATCTGTAATAGTGCATTCGGAACTGGACGGTTTGCGGGTAAAGCTAGCTCAATCTGGGCTTGGAAAGGGGTCAAGCTGCTGTTTGGTGTTGTGTATACAAAACCATCACGGCCAACTTGCAACCCTTGTGAAACAACACTATTTGCCGCTTCACCACTTGTGTAATGATAAAGAGGTTTTGCTCCAACCCCGTTCGCCCCGACATTTGGCAGCCCCACTCTGACCGCTCCCGCCTCCCATGCGGAACTGACGATCTCGGGCGCAATCGTGATGGGCTGGGACGCGGGCGTGTCGTAAGCCCCGAACAGCCGCTGCATGGGCGAGCCGAAGGAACTGAGGTTGGCCTGGTACATGGCTTCCTGCACCTGCGGCGTGGCATTGGGATTGAACGTGGCGAACTGAATTCCGAAGTTCCAAACCGTGTCGATGGCTCTCGCCACGCCGCTTGCAGCCGCGCTGATCGCCAGCCCCTGCGGGTCGATGTAGGCCAGCGGATTGCCGAGGCAGTAGGCATACAGGTTCGGGCCACCATCAAGGCCGAGCGGGTCGGCTGACAAGAAACGGCAGAGCGAGGCACTGTAGAGCCTGTGGCGGGTGAGATACAGTGAACCGCCGCCCACGTTGAACACGCCGTGCGAGCCGAGCCAGCGGAAGGGGATGCTGTTCGTGCCCGTGCGCCCCCAGTCGGTGCCGTAGGGGCCGTAGCAAAACTGGTCGGTCACATCGCCGTTGCTGTCGGTCAGCGCCACGATGCTGCCCTGCTCGTCGCTGTGGCAGTAGCGCATGGTGCCGTCCGCCTCGACTACCGCCAGTAGCATCCCGCCGCCCCAGACGAAGTAACGCACCGGCATACCGCTCGCGTCCGCCTCGATCAGCGGCCGCTTGCGCGGGTCGGCGTGGTCGGTGATCCAGATGCGCGTGACGCTGGCCGAGTAAGTGGTCAGCCGGTTGCCAATCGCATCGTATGAAAGGAGGATTGAGGAGTTAGGATTG
>JALHET010000337.1 GCA_022839525.1 Lentisphaerota bacterium | reverse complement strand
TCGACGGCGTTGAGGTGGCATGGGACTACGAGTTGCCAAGCGGGTTCCACGTGATCAATTTCGCCCCGACCAATGACACGACGATCAGCCGGTTCGCCCACGACCGAACCAACAACGGCGGCGGCTCGTACGTCGCCGAGGCGATCGGCTTCTCGAACGTTCTCTCCGTCGCGCGCCGGAAGCACATCGAGTTGCAACTGATGCACAAGTGGTTCGGGGCGCCTGAGCCGGTGTGGACGAACGGGCTGGACGAGGTGACGCTTGCCGACGGCGCCGCCCTGGTGGTGGGCGGGACCGACGTGCTGTCTGTTTCGCGGATTTCCGGTTCGGGATCGATCACTGCGCCCGAAGTGACGGGCGTGTCGGCACTCTCGTTCACGTCCGACGCGTCAGGCCAGTTCACCCCGCTTTCTGTGAACAGCGGACTGTCCTTTGCGCCGACGGTTTCCGTCGAGGTTGTTTTCGCGGGGGCGGGGAATCCGGTTCCCGGTGATTACCCGCTGCTCGTCGCGGCAGATCTGGGCGAAACGGATGTCCGGGCCTGGACGCTCACGGCCAATCTACCGTCCGCCCATTCGGCATTGCTGATCCGCCAGAACAACACGGTTTCACTCCGGATTAGCCCGAAAGGGGCCGTCGTCATCCTCCGCTAACCAGGGCGTTTGCTGAAAAGGCGTGGCCGTTTCGGGCAGGGACGCCTCCCCGGGGCGTCCGCCCGCACCCCGCAAGGGATCACCCCCCCTGCTGCTTCATCTGCGGGAAGAGGATCACGTCGCGGATCACTTCGGTGCCTGTGAGTATCATCACCAGCCGGTCGATGCCCATTCCGAGCCCCCCGGTCGGGGGCATGCCGTGTTCGAGGGCGGTGATGAAATCCTCGTCGATCTTTTCCGGGTCGTCCCCGGCCTGATCCGCGAACGCCCGCCGCTGCGCCATCGGGTCGTTCTGCTCCGTATAACCGGGACACAACTCCTTGCCCGCCACCACGAACTCGAACACGTCCACCAGCCCGGGATCGTCCTCGCACGCCTTGGCCAGCGGCACGAATTGGCGCGGGAGGCGCGTCACAAAGGTCGGCTGCCTCAACGTCTTCTCAACCAGTTTGCCATACACCTCGTGCGTCACCAGCAGGTGGTTCCACGACGGATCGATGTCCACGCCTTTGGCTTCTGCCTTGGCGCGCGCTTCGGCCGCGGACAGATCGAACCAGTCGGCGCCCATGGCCTCTTTCACCGCATCCCGGTACGTAATCTCCCGGTACGGCGGGGTAAAGTCGAGGATCTCCCTGGCCTCGCCGTACTCGACCCTCATCGTGCCGAGCACCTTCGCGCACAGATGGGGAAGGAGCCCTTCGATAATCGTTTTCATCGAGGCCCTGTCCCCGTAGGCCTCATAGATTTCCAAGACCGTGAACTCGGGATTGTGCGTCCGGTCGATGCCCTCGTTGCGGAAGTCTTTCCCCAACTCGAAAATCTTGTCGTAGCCGCCCACGATCAGCCGCTTCAGGTAAAGTTCCGGAGCGATGCGCATCACCACGTCGATGCCCAGCGCGTTGTGGTGCGTGAAGAACGGCTTGGCCGCCGCGCCGCCCGCCTGTCTCTGCATCATCGGCGTCTCGACCTCAATGAACCCGCGCGCGTGAAGGAACGCGCGGATCTCCGCGAGAATCGCGCTCCGCTTGTTGAAGCGGTCACGCGACTCGGGGTTCATCATCAGGTCGAGGTAGCGCTTGCGGTAACGCTCCTCCACGTCCTGCAGGCCGTGGAATTTCTCCGGCGGCTGCAGGATCGCCTTGCCGAGGAGCGTCCAACTGTGCACCTCGATGGTCGGCTCGCCCGCCTTGGTGGTAAAGAGGCGCCCTTCGACCCCCAGAAAGTCGCCGAGGTCAAGCAGTTTGAAGCCCGTGAACTGCTGCCCGGTCAGCAGGTCTTTCTTGATGAATATCTGGAAGCTCCCCGTGCCGTCGCTGAACGTCGCGAAAGACGCCTTGCCCATACGGCGGACCGTCATCAGCCGCCCGGCCGCACGCACCGTCTTGTTCTCCTCAAAACCGGCGCGGATTTCCGACAGCCGCGTGCGCTCAAACGCCTGCCCGAAGGGCTTGAAACCCAGTTCCTCCAGCTTGCGCATGTTGGCGATCCGTTGCTCGCGGTACTCGTTGCCCGTTACGGGCTGTCCGTCTGACATTTCTTCGGTTTCCTTTTTTTGAAATTTCCCGTAGTGTAACACACCCGCCCATCGGTTGCCACCGCAGTAAAAATCAGCCGCCGGCTGACGGGGACGGGAGGGCGCAGCCCCGCTCACTCGCGCTCCCAAAACGCGGCCTCGTTTGTCGCGAGCTGACCGCCGCGCATCTGTCCGAGGATGCGCGGCAGATCGACCCTGCGCGGAATGCCGGGCCGCTGCGCCGCCTTTTTTTCAACGGCGCGGGACAAAGGGGTCTCCACCTGAGGCCGCCCATTTTGGAAACCCGGTTCCGGCCGGACAGGCCACGCATCGCGTAACCGCCCTCCAAGAACAGCAAGCGCGACCAGCACCGCGAAAACCGCCGTCA